>NZ_JAGKSG010000018.1:0-103993 GCF_018119385.1 Massilia sp. AB1
CTCGAGGTCCTGGCCAGGATGGCCCCGGCGGGCGCTGCGGCCGGTCCGGCCGGCGACACGGCCGGCGCGGCTGCGCACAAGGTCTTCTACCTGCCGCGCCTGCGCGCCGATCTCCCCAAAGGCAGCCTGTCGCGCGGCGACGAAACTACGCTCGACCTGCTGTCGCGCATTTTCGAAACCGTGCTGCTGGACGACAGCATCCCGCCCGAGACCCGCAAGCTGATCGAGTTCCTGCAGGTGCCGGTGCTGAAGGCCGCGCTACGCGACCGCAACTTCTTCTTCGAGGAAGCCCACCCCGCGCGGCGCATGCTCGACCTGCTGTCCAGGGCCGGCTGGGAGCAGCCGCTGTCCAGCGACGATCCTTTGCTGAACGCGATGCGCAGCAGCGTCGGCCGCATCGCCGCCCAGGACCAGCCCGAGTTCGCGGCCGCCCTGGCCGAGCTGGAAGCCGGCCTGGCCGCCCGCGAACAGGCCGAGCAGGCGGCCATCGCCGGCCCCATCGCCCAGGCCACGCGCATCGAAAAGCAGGCGGCCGCCCAGCGCTCCGCGCAACGCGCGGTCTCGGTGCGCCTGGCCGGCGAAGACGTGGTGGCCCTGGTGTCCGGCTTCCTGGAGCAGCGCTGGACCCCGGTCCTGGCGCTGGCCTACAGCATCGAAGAAAGCAAGCCGGGCGCGGTCGACAATGCCACCCGCGCCATGGACGACCTGATCTGGAGCGTCAAGCCAAAGGCCACCCAGGAGCAGCGCAAGGCCCTGATCAAGGCCTTGCCTGGCCTGCTCACGACGCTCAATAAATGGCTGGACGCGCTGCGCTGGCAGGATGCGGAGCGCCTGCAATTCTTTGCCGGGCTGGCCGAATACCACGCCTCCATCGTGCGCGCCCCGATCGAGCTGTCGCCCGAGCGCCAGCTGGAACTGGCGATGGAAGCCGCCCAGCAGGACGCGCTGCGCCGCATCGCCCACGAACAAGCGGAGGCGGCCGAGGCCGAGCTGGCGGCCCAGGAAGACGCCGACCCGGCCGCCAGCGCCCTGGCCGCCCTGGAGCGCGGCATGCGCCTGGAGTTCGCCACCGGCGGCGGCGTGCGCAAGGTCAAGCTGGCCTGGGTCAGCCCGCTGCGCACCCTGTTCATCTTCTCGGGCGCGGGCCGCCAGGAAGCGTTTTCGCTGCCGGCCGAGCGCCTGGCCGAGGCTTTCCGCAGCGGCGGCATCAAGGTCCTGGCGCCGGAGGGCGTGGTCGGCCGCGTGCTGAGCGAGGCCGTGGGACAGGGCGCCGTCAACGACCCGGGCGCCGCAGTGGCTTAGGACGCACGATTCTTGCTCCCAGAGCAAGCACCAGTGATATGATTCATGTTTTATCGCTAGCCTCGCTGCCGAAGAAACGTGCGCCTCTCTTCCATTAAATTGTCGGGATTTAAGTCTTTCGTCGATCCCACCAATTTCCAGGTACCGGGACAACTCGTCGGCGTGGTCGGCCCGAACGGCTGCGGCAAGTCCAACATCATCGACGCGGTGCGCTGGGTGCTGGGCGAATCGAAAGCCTCGGAGCTGCGCGGCGAGTCGATGCAGGACGTGATCTTCAACGGCTCGACCCACCGCAAGCCGGCCGGCCGCGCCTCGGTCGAGCTGGTGTTCGACAACAGCGCCGGCAAGGCCGCCGGCCAGTGGGGGCAGTATGCCGAGATCGCGGTCAAGCGCACCCTGACGCGCGACGGCACCTCCACCTATTACATCAACAGCCAGCCGGTGCGCCGGCGCGACATCCAGGACATCTTCCTTGGCACCGGCCTGGGCCCGCGCGCCTACGCCATCATCGGCCAGGGCATGATCGCCCGCATCATCGAATCGCGTCCCGAAGAGCTGCGCGTCTTCCTGGAGGAAGCCGCCGGCGTCTCCAAGTACAAGGAGCGCCGCCGCGAGACCGAGAACCGCCTGTCGGACACACGCGAGAACCTGCTGCGCGTGGAAGACATCCTGCGCGAGCTGAACGCCAACCTGGAAAAGCTGGAAGCCCAGGCCGCGGTGGCCAAGCGCTTCCACCAGCTGCAGGCCGACCAGGAAGAAAAGCAGAAGCTGCTGTGGCTGCTGCGCAAGAACGAAGCCAAGGCCGAGCAGGCGCGCTTCTTCAAGGACATGGAAGAAGCCCAGACCGGCCTGGAAGAACAGACCGCCAAGCTGCGCAATGTGGAGCTCGAGCTCGAGCACATGCGCCAGGCCCACTTTTCCACCGGCGACCGCCTGCACCAGGCGCAGGGCGCGCTGTACCAGACCAATTCCGAGATCGGCAGCCTGGAAGCCCAGATCAAGTTCGTGGTCGAGTCGCGCACCCGCCTGCAGAACCAGCTCGGCACCCTGGCCGCCCAGCGCGACCAGTGGCTGGCGCAGGAGCAGGAAACCCGCGAGCAGCTCGAGGAAGCCGGGATGCAGCTGGAGGAACTGGCCGCGCGCGCGGAAGGCGCCCAGATCGCGGTCGAGGTCCACAACGAACGCCTGCCCGAGCTGGAAAGCGCCTGGCGCGCAGCCCAGGAAAAGTCGACCGAATCGCGCGCCCGCATCATGCAGGTGCAGCAGCGCATCGAGCTGTCCTCGGCCCACCAGCGCAACGCCGCCAATATCCTCACCAGCCTGGCCGCGCGCCGCGAGCGCCTGCAGCAGGAACGCAATGGCCTGAACCTGCCCGACAGCGCCACCCTCGACAACCTGCGCATGCAGCTGGAGGAAAAGCAGCTGGCGCTGGAAGAGCAGACCATGCTGCTGGACGACGCCACGGCGCGCCAGGATGCGGTCGAGCAGGAACGCAAGGAAGCCCACGCGCTGGTAACCAGCGAAAGCGCCGCCAGCGCCCAGCTGGAAGCGCGTTTGAGCGCGCTGCGCCAGATGCAGGACCGGGTCCAGACCCAGGGCAAGGTCCAGCCATGGCTGGAAAAGCACGAACTGTCCAAGCTGCCGCGCCTGTGGCAGAAGCTCGACATCGAAGAGGGCTGGGAAACCGCGCTCGAAGCCGTGCTGCGCGAACGCTCCGGCGCCCTGGAGATGTCGAACATCGACTGGGCCAAGGCCTTCTTCAGCGATGCGCCGCCCGCGCGCCTGGCCCTGTATGCGCCCCAGCCGGGCGCCCCGTCGGCCGCCGAGGTCCCGGGCCTGAAACCCCTGGCCAGCCTGCTGCGCCTGAACGACCCGGGCGTGCGCGGCGTGCTGAACGACTGGCTGCACCACGTCTTCGTGGCCGAGCACACGGCGGACGCCTTCGCCGAGCGCGCGCGCCTGCCGCGGGGCGGCTGCTTCGTCACGCGCCAGGGCCACATCGTGACCCAGTCGGCGGTGCGCTTCCACGCCCCGGACGCCGAGCAGGACGGCATGCTGGCGCGCCAGCACGAGATCGACAACATCGGTAAACAGCTGCGCGCCCAGGCCCTGCTGGCGGACGAAGCGCGCGCCCGCGCCACCCGCGCCGACGCCGCCGTCAGCGACTTGCAGCGCCGCCTGCAGGATGCGCGCCAGCGCGTCGGCAGCCTGACGCGCGACGTGCACGCGCTGCAGATCGAAGTGCTCAAGCAGAGCGAGATCGAAGCCCGCTTCAACCAGCGCAGCGGCCAGATCGCGGCCGACCTGTCCGAGATCGCCGCCCAGGAAGCCGAGCAGCGCCAGGCCGCTGCCGAGGCGGAACAAGAGTTCGAACAGCTCGACATGGAACTGGCCGAGCTGCAGGGCGCCCACGAGGACGGCCAGACCGCCTTCCTCGACCGCGAACGCATGCTGACCGAGGCGCGCGAGAAACTGCGCGAGCTCGAGCGCAGCGCGCAGGAAGCCCAGTTCGCCGAGCGTTCGCAGCGCGCCCGCATCGAGGAACTGCGCCGCAATATCGCCACCGCCGCCACCCAGGCCGAGCAGGTGGCCGCCAGCCTGGCCCAGGGCAAGCTGGAACTGGAGGCGCTGGAAGCCGGCACCGCCCACGAAGGCCTGCAGGAACTGCTGGACCGCCGCACGGCCCAGGAGCGCGCCCTGGCCGACGCGCGCCACGAGCTGGACCAGATCACACAGCAGCTGCGCCACGCCGAGGAAAGCCGCATGCAGGCCGAGCGCAGCCTGCAGCCGCAGCGCGACCGCATCACCGAGATGCAGCTCAAGGAACAGGCCGCGCGCCTGAACCAGGAGCAGTATGCCGAGGCCCTGGCCGCCACCGGCGCCGATGCCGAGGCCATCGCCGCGCTGGCCGAAAAGCTCGACCCCGAGATGAAACCGTCCTGGCTGCAGGGCGAGGTCACGCGCCTGACCAATGCCATTTCCGCGCTGGGCGCCGTCAACCTGGCGGCGGTCGAGGAACTGGCTACGGCCACCGAACGCAAGCGCTTCCTCGATTCGCAGAACGCCGACCTGCAGGAAGCCATCGCCACCCTGGAAGACGCGATCCACCGCATCGACCGCGAAACCCGCGAGCTGCTGCAGGACACCTTCGACCGCGTCAACGGCCACTTCTCGGAACTGTTCCCGATCCTGTTCGGCGGCGGCAACGCGAAACTGGTGATGACCGGCGACGAGATCCTGGATGCGGGCGTGCAGGTGATGGCCCAGCCGCCGGGCAAGAAGAACGCCACCATCCACCTGCTGTCCGGCGGCGAGAAAGCGCTGACCGCGACCGCGCTGGTGTTCTCGATGTTCCGCCTGAATCCAGCCCCGTTCTGCCTGCTGGACGAGGTCGACGCGCCGCTCGACGACGCCAATACCGAGCGCTTCTGCCGCATGGTCAAGCGCATGTCCGAGCACACCCAGTTCCTCTTCATTTCGCACAACAAGATCGCGATGGAGATGGCCAGCCAGCTGATCGGCGTGACCATGCAGGAACAGGGTGTGTCGCGCATCGTGGCGGTGGACATGGAGTCGGCCGCCGACCTGGCCGCCGCCTGAGAAAAGGGGCTCGGGGAGGACTGCAGTGTTCGGGATGTGTTGTCCGCTGTGCTACACTCGCCGCGCCCCGTCCGCTCCTGATCCCTCGATGACCTTTGCCGTATCCCCACTTGCCGCCAGCCCGGAAGCGCTGCAGTCCGCCCTGCGGCTGGCGCTCGATTCGCCCATGCCGATGGGCGTGGCGGCGCGCGGCTCCATGGACCTGGCGCCGAATGCCGCCCTGGCGGCGGCGCTGGGGCAGGGCGAATGCGCATCGCTGCGCATGCTGCTGGAGGCGGTCATGGAAGGCCGGCTGCCCCACGGCGCGGTCCTGCTCGAGCTGCCCGGCGGCCGCCTGCGCCTGACCGTATCGCCGGTGCGCGACGCCGGCGGCGCCATTGCCGGCGCCCTGTGCGTGGGCCAGCCGGCGCAGCAGGACGCCCTGGGGCGTCTGGGCGAAACGAGCCTGATCGGCGTGGTGCGCTACCACCAGGACGGCCGCGTCATCGACTGCAACGACGCCTTTCTTTCCATGCTGGGACTGGACCGCGCCGACATGGCGCGCGGCTTGTCCTGGCGCGCCCTCACGCCCGACGAGTGGGTGGCCGCCGACGAAGCATCGCTGGCCCGGCTCAGCGCGGACGGCGCGGTGGAGCCCTTCGAGAAGGAGTTTTATCACCGCGACGGTTCGCGCGTGCCGGTGTTCGTGGGCGGGGCAGCCGACCAGGACGACCCCGGCCAGGGAGTGTGCTTCGTGCTCGACATCTCCGCCATGCGCCACGCCGAACGCGCGTTCGCCGACATGGAGGCCAAGTTCAGGGCCATCACCAACGCCATGCCGCAGATGGTCTGGAGCACGCTGCCGGACGGCTACCACGACTACTACAACGACCAGTGGTACCAGTTCACCGGGGCCACGCCGGGCGACACCGATGGCGAGGGCTGGAACGGCATGTTCCATCCCGAGGACCAGGGGCTGGCCTGGGAGCGCTGGCGCCATTCGCTCGCCACCGGCGAGCCCTATGAGGTCGAGTACCGCCTGCGCCACCACAGCGGCGCCTGGCGCTGGGTGCTGGGCCGCGCGCTGCCGGTCTATGGCGAGGACGGCGCGATCCGGCGCTGGATGGGAACCTGCACCGACATCCACGAACAGAAGCTGACCCAGGACGCCCTGCGCGTGGCCGACCAGCGCAAGGACGAGTTCCTGGCCATGCTGAGCCACGAGCTGCGCAATCCGCTGGCGCCGATCCGCACCGCCGCCTCGCTGCTGCCGCTGGTCAAGGGCGACTCGGCGCGCATCGAGCACATCGGGCGCGTCATCGCGCGCCAGACCGCCCACATGACCGGCCTGATCGACGACCTGCTGGATGTGTCGCGGGTGACGCGCGGCATGATCACCCTGGACCGTGAACATGTCGCGCTGCGCCTGCTGGCCGACGAGGCGGTCGAGCAGGCGCGTCCGCTGATCGAGGCCCGCGGACACCGGCTGGCGGTGGCGGACCATGCCGGCCACGCGATGGTGCACGGCGACCGCAAGCGCCTGGTGCAGGTGATGTCCAACCTGCTGTCGAACGCGGCCAAGTACACGCCGGAAGGCGGCCGCATCGAACTGGCCTTGGAGCTGGACGGCGCGGCGGCGCGGATCGCGGTGCGCGACAACGGCATCGGCATGTCGCCCGAGCTGGCCGCCGGCGCCTTCGAGCTATTCCGGCAGGGAAAACGCACGCCCGACCGCTCCCAGGGCGGCTTGGGCATCGGCCTGGCGCTGGTGCGCAGCCTGGTCCAGCTGCATGGCGGGCAGGTCGCGCTGCACAGCGAAGGGGAGGGCAAGGGCTGCACGGTCGTGGTCAGCCTGCCGCTGGAGCGTGCGCCCGCGCCGTAGCGCCGGGCACGGGGAGTTGGTATGATGGCATGTCCCGCATATTCCGCATGACGCGGCGGGGCCATCCTAATGAATGAATCGCAGCATTCGCTACTGAGGCATAAGCAGCATGACAGATTTCCAAATGAGCCTGATCGCGGCCGGCGGCGTGTTCGTCGTCGGCGTCATCACCTATAACAAATGGCAGGAGTACAAGGCCAGGAAGAGCGTCGAGCGCGCGTTCGCCTCGGACCATGACGATGTCCTGATGCGCAGTGGCGCCGAGCCGGCGCTGGGCGAGGAAGAGGCCGACGGCCGGCAGCGCCAGGAGCCCGTGCTCGACCTGTCGGCCGAGCCGCCCCTGGCCCCCTTGTCGCCGCTGTCGCCGGAAGCCGGCGCGCCGCTCGCGCCCTCCGCGCCAGCGCCGTCCGCCGCTCCCGCCGCGTCGTCCTCGTCTGCGCCCGCGGTGACGCTGCCGGGCACCAAGCCCGACATGCCGCCCGCCGAGCTGGCGGAATGCCTGGTCGATCCGCTGATCGACTGCCTGATCCCGCTGACCCTGGAAGCGCCTGTTCGCGGCGACAAGATCCTGCCTTCGCTGCACAAGCTGCGCCGCGTCGGCAGCAAGCCGATCCACTACATCGGCTTCGCCGTCAGCGGCGACTGGGAGCCGATCGTGCACGGCGGCGTCTACACCAAGCTGCAGGCCGGCGTGCAGATGGCCACCCGCACCACGGCCCTGAACGAGATCGAATACTCCGAGCTGGTCACCCGCCTGCACGCGGTGGCCGACGAAATCGGCGCCACCCCGGAAGTGCCGGACATGATCGAGGTCATGAGCGAGGCGCGCACCCTGCACCGCTTCGTGGCGGGCCACGACGCCCAGCTGGGCGTGAACCTGGCCGCCAACGGCGCGCCCTGGGCTATCTCGACCCTGATCGGGGCGCTGGAAAACCAGGGCTTCGACGTGCGTCCGGACGGCCGCTTCGCCATGCCCGACGGCGAGGGCGGTGTGCTGTTCACCCTGTCGACCAACGTGACCCTGGGCGCGGACACCACCTCGCGCCTGACCCTGCTGCTGGACGTGCCTTGCGTGGCCCCGGCCCGCGACGGCTTCGGCGCCATGGTCGCCTGCGCCAAGGCCCTGACCGCGCGCCTGGATGCGACCATCGTCGACGACAGCGACCAGCCGCTGATGGACGAAGCGCTGGAAGCGATCAAGGGCCAGGTCGACGAGTTCTACCAGGAGATGGAGGCCTCGGACATCCCGGCCGGCTCGACCCGCGCGCTGCGCCTGTTCAGCTGAGGGTGAACCGTGACGGCCAACCTGGATCCGATTGCCCGCATGAAGTGGCTGGTCGAGGAACTCAACCGCCACATCTATAACTACCACGTGCTCGACGCGCCGACGATTCCGGACGCCGAGTACGACCGCATGTTCGTCGAGCTCCAGCAGCTGGAAGCCGCCCACCCCGCGGCGGTGACCAACGACTCGCCCACCTTCCGCGTGGGCGCGGCGCCGATCCCCGAGTTCAAGCAGGTGACGCACGCGTTGCCGATGCTGTCGCTGAACAACGGCTTCTCCGATGAAGACATCGACAACTTCGACCGCCGCGTGCGCGACGGCCTGGACAAGCACCAGGTTGAGTATGCGGCCGAGCTGAAGTTCGACGGCCTGGCGATCAGCCTGCGCTACGAGAACGGCGTGTTCGTGCAGGCCGCCACCCGCGGCGACGGCTACACGGGCGAGGACGTCACGGCCAACATCCGCACCATCAAGGTGATTCCGCTGCGCCTGCACGGCGCCGACCTCCCGGAGGTGCTGGAAGTACGCGGCGAAGTGCTGATGTTCAAGCAGGACTTCGACAGCCTGAACCAGCGCCAGCGCGACGCCGGCCAGAAGGAATTCGCGAACCCGCGCAATGCCGCCGCCGGCAGCCTGCGCCAGCTCGACGCCCGCATCACGGCCCAGCGCAAGCTCCGTTTCTTCGCCTACGGCATCGGCCTGCTGGAAGGCGCCGAGCTGCCGGCATCGCATTCGGCGGTGCTGGACTGGTTCGGCCGCCTCGGCCTGCCGGTGTCGAAAGAGCGCGCGGTGGTCACCGGCTGCAAAGGCATGCTGGACTACTTCAGTTCGATCGGCGCCAAGCGCAAGCAGCTGCCCTACGAAATCGACGGCGTGGTCTACAAGGTCGACAAGGTGGCCGACCAGGCCCGCCTGGGCTTTGTCTCGCGTGCGCCGCGCTTCGCCCTGGCCCATAAATTTCCGGCCGAGGAAGCCCTGACCACGGTGCAGGCCATCGACGTGCAGGTGGGCCGCACCGGCGCCATCACGCCGGTGGCGCGCCTGACCCCGGTCTCGGTGGGCGGCGTGACCGTCACCAACGCCACCCTGCACAACGAAGACGAAGTGCGCCGCAAGGACGTGCGCGTGGGCGACACGGTCGTGGTGCGCCGCGCCGGCGACGTGATTCCCGAGGTGCTGTCGGTGGTGCTGGAGCGCCGTCCGCAGCCGCTGGCGCCGATGTACGAATTGCCCAGGACCTGCCCGGTATGCGGTTCGCACGTGGTGCGCGAAGAGGGCGAGGCCGTGGCGCGCTGCTCTGGCGGCCTGACCTGCGCCGCCCAGCGCAAGGAAGCGATTCGCCACTTCGCCGGCCGCCGCATGATGGACATCGAAGGCTTGGGCGACCGCTACATCGACAGCCTGGTCGAGTGCGGCCTGATCCACGGCGTATCCGACCTGTACAAGCTCACCCTGGACGACCTGCTCAAGATGAAGCGCCTCGCGGACGAGCGCGACGGCACCACGCCCGAGACAGTCAAGAGCGGCAAGGTCGCAACCAAGTGGGCCGACAACCTGCTGGACGCGATCAAGGCCAGCAAGCAGCCGCCGCTGGAGCGCCTGCTGTTCGCCCTCGGCATCCGCCACGTCGGCGAATCGACCGGCAAGACCCTGGCCGACTGGCTGGGCCGCTTCGAGCTGGTCCGCCGCGCCCCGGCCGCGCTGCTGCGCGTGCTGCCCGACATCGGCGGCACCGTGGCCGAGGCCATCGCCGAATTCTTCGCCGAAGAAAAGAACCAGAAAGCCATCGACGCGCTGCTGGCCGCGGGCGTGACGCCGCAAGGCGAGCATGCCCCCAAGGCCCAGCTGCGCGAGAAGCTCGACGAGGTCACGCTGCTGGCCGCGCTGGGAATCCCGAAGCTGACCGAGCCGCGCGCCCGCCAGCTGGTGCAGGAAGGCCAGACCCTGGAGTCGCTGGCCCACCTGAAGGTATTCGGCGTGTTCGGCCTGCCGGCCAATGTGGCGGCCTCGCTGGAGGAATGGATGGCGGTGCCGGCCAACCGCGAGATGCTCGGCAAGCTCTCCGCGCTGCGCCAGGAACTGCTGGCCCAGCTGCCCGAGGCGGCCCAGGAAGCCACGGGACCGCTCACCGGCAAGACCTTCGTGCTGACCGGCACCCTGCCGACCATGAGCCGCGATGCGGCCGGCGCGCTGATCGAGCAGGCCGGCGGCAAGGTCTCGGGTTCGGTGTCGAAGAAAACCTCCTACGTGGTCGCCGGGGCTGAAGCGGGCAGCAAGCTCGCCAAGGCCGAGGAACTGGGCGTCACGGTCCTGGACGAAGCAGGCCTGCTGGCCCTGCTGAACACATGAAGGTATCGCCATGAGCCTGATCCGCAAAGCCGTCTTCCCCGTCGCCGGCCTGGGCAGCCGCTTCCTGCCGGCGACCAAGGCGCAACCGAAGGAAATGCTGCCCATCGTCGACAAGCCGCTGATCCAGTACGCGGTCGAGGAGGCGGTGGCCGCCGGCGTGACCGAGCTGGTCTTCATCACCGGCCGCAACAAGCGCGCCATCGAGGACCACTTCGACAAGGCCTACGAACTCGAATCGGAGCTCGAGCAGGCCGGCAAGCACGCGCTGCTCGAAGTGGTGCGCAATGTGATCCCGAAGAACGTCACCTGCATCTACATCCGCCAGTCCGCGCCCCTGGGCCTGGGCCACGCGGTGCTGTGCGCGCGCCCGGTGATTGGCAACGAACCCTTCGCGGTGCTGCTGGCCGACGACTTCATGGACAGCGCGGCCGGCCACAAGCCGGTGCTGGCCCAGATGGCCGACGTCTACGCCTACGAGCGCAGCAGCATCCTGGCGGTGCAGGACGTGCCGCGCGAGCATACCCGCCAGTACGGCATCGTCAGCGCATCGGCTTACCGCACCGACCTGGAGCTGGTGTCGGGCATCGTCGAGAAGCCGCAGCCCGAGGTCGCCCCGTCGACCCTGGCCGTGGTCGGCCGCTACGTGCTGTCGGGCGCCATTTTCGACCACCTGGAAAACCTGGGCACGGGCGCGGGCGGCGAGATCCAGCTCACCGACGGCATCGCCTCGCTGATGAAGCAGGAGCGCGTGCTGGCCTACCGCTACGCGGGCCAGCGCTACGATTGCGGCTCCAAGCTGGGCTACCTGAAAGCGACCGCCGCCATCGGCCTCAAGCATCCGGAGACGGCCGAAGGCTTCCGCGCCTGCCTGGCCAGCCTGCTGGAAGGACGGGGCGCGCCATGAGCGTGCGCGGGATCCTGCGCATGGGCGACCCGCGCCTGCTGCGGGTGGCCGAGCCGGTGCGCGAGTTCGACACGCCCGAGCTGCACGCGCTGATCGCCGACATGTTCGAGACCATGCACGCCGCCAGTGGCGCCGGCCTGGCGGCGCCGCAGATCGGCATCAACCTGCAGCTGGTGATCTTCGGCTTTGCTAACAACCAGCGCTATCCGGACGCGCCGCCGGTGCCGGAGACGGTCCTGATCAACCCGGTGCTGACGCCGCTCTCCGAAGAGATGGAAGAGGGCTTCGAAGGCTGCCTGTCGGTGCCGGGCCTGCGCGGCAGCGTGCCGCGCTACACGCGCCTGCACTACGAAGGTTTCGACCAGTTCGGCCGGCGCATCGTGCGCGACGCCGAGGGCTTCCATGCGCGCGTGGTGCAGCACGAGGTCGACCACCTGCTCGGCATCCTGTACCCGATGCGCATCAAGGATTTTTCCCGCTTCGGCTTCACCGAAGTGATGTTCCCCCATCTCGACCCCGGAGCCGACGATTGAAGCGTCTTTCCCTGCATGTGGCCGCCGTGTGCGCGGCCTGTTTCGCCACGCTCCCCGCGCAGGCGGATGAGTGGTTCACCAAGATCGATGCGGCGCCGAAGAGCGAGTTCTGGCTCGATACCGGCTTCGCGACGGCGCACTGGGATAATGACAAGGACCTGAACGGAGCCAACAAGGGGCTGGCGGCGGAATACCGCTTCAGCGGCACCATGGCGGCGACGGCGGGGCGTTTCTATAACAGCGACCGGGCGTGGTCCAACTACGCGGGCGTGATCTGGCAACCGTATGCGATCGGCCCGGTGCGCGCCGGGCTGGCGCTGGCGGCCTTCGACGGCTATCCGAACATGCGCCATGGCGGGTGGTTTCCGGCCGCGATTCCGACGCTGACCTACGAATACCAGCGGGTGGGGGTGAATGTGGGGATTATTCCGTCGTATAAGGATCGGCTGTATGGCGGGGTGTCGGTGCAGCTGAAGTTTAAGCTGTTTGACGGCGCCAAGTGAAAAAAACGGGATGCGAGGCATCCCGTTTTTTTATGTGGGCTTACCTTGGATCCCGGCCTTCGCCGGGACGACGTGCTGAGGGAGCAGGCTGAAACTGCGGTCGCGAACCGCCGGCCTAAAAACCGTCGTTCCGGCCAAGTTTGCAAGAACACCAGCAGCTCAGCTTTCCTTCGGATACGGACTCTTCCCACCCGCCGCAATAAACGCATCGATCCTCTGCTGCAGCACCGGCAGCGGCACCGACCCCAGCTGCAGCACCGTATCGTGGAAGTTCCGGATATCGAACTTCGGTCCCAGCGCCTTCTCCGCCCGCGCCCGCGCCTCCTGGATCGCCATCTGCCCCAGGTAATACGACAGCGCCTGCCCCGGCCACGAGATATAGCGGTCGACCTCGGTCTCCACCTCATGCTTCGCCAGCGCCGTATTCTCCATCAGGTAAGCCTGCGCCTGCTCCCGCGTCCATCCCTTGGCGTGGATGCCGGTATCGACCACCAGCCGCGAGGCGCGCCAGGCCTGGTAGCTGAGCATGCCGAACACCTCGTAGGGAGTCTCGTACATCCCCATCTCCGTTCCCAGGCGCTCCGAATACAGTGCCCAGCCCTCGCCGAAGGCCGAGATGTAGGCGCGGCGGAAATGCGGCACGCCTTTCTGCTCCTGGGCCACCGGCATCTGGAAGGCGTGACCCGGCGCCGATTCGTGCAGGGTCAGGGCCGGCAGGCTGTACAGCGAACGCGCCGGCAGGTTGTAGGTGTTGACCCAGTAGGCCCCCGGACCGCCGCGTCCCGCCGTGTAATACGGCGCCTGGTCGTCGGGCACCGGCAGGATGGCGAAGCGGCGGCGCGGCAGGTAGCCGAAATACTGGTCCGCCTTGGCGTCGAATTTCTTCGCGATCCAGGCCGCCCGCATCAGCAGTTCTTCCGGCGTCTTGGCGTAGAAGCGCGGATCGGTGCGCAGGAATTGCAGGAAGGCCGGCAGGTCCCCCTCGAAGCCGGTCTTCTTGATGGTCTCGAGCATCTCGGCCCGGATCTTGGCCATTTCCGCCAGCCCGATCGCATGGATCTGGTCGGCGCTCAGACTGGTCGTGGTGTACTCGACGATCTTCGACTGGTAATAGGCTTTTCCGCCGGGCATGCTCTCGGCAGCGAGGGTGGTGCGCGCCTTCGGCACATACTCGCCGACGAAGAAGTCCAGCACCTTGCCGTAGGCCGGCTGCACCTTGTCGCGGATCGCCGCCGCGCCCGCCGCGCGCAGGGCCTCGCGCTCGGCCGCCGGAATCGTCGCGGGCATGTCCTTGAACGGGGTGTAGAACACGGTCTCCTGCGGCGACCTGGCCTGGGCCACTGACACGATGGTGCTCTCGCGCCCGGCCAGGGTCACCCTGGGCGGCGTGAAGCCGCGCGCCAGGCCTGCGCGCATGTTCGCCAGTTCCTGGTCGAAATAACCCGGCAGATTTTCCAGCTGGCGGACATAGTTGCGGTAGTCCTGCACGTTCTTGAACGGGCGCCGTGCGCCGAAGGTCACGTCGGTCCAGAATGCGCTGTCGGCGTTCACCGGCTGCTCGTATTCGCGGAAGCGCTGGGCCTCGACGAAGGCCGCGATCTGGGCGCGGTAGACCGCAAAATTGATGCGCTCGTTCGGCGACAGGTTGGCCGGGCGGATCGCGTCGAGTTCTTTCAGGATGCCTTCCCAGTAGAGGCGGCGCGCTTCCTGGGCCGGTCCGTCGACGCGCGCGATGTCCGGGCTGACCCCGCGTTCGTCGTCGGCGCGCGCCAGCTTTTCCGAGACGCGCCATTTCCACTCTTTGGTGTAAATTGTCTTGAACCGTGTGTCCGCCTGCGTGGCAGCCGCGGCGGGAGCCATCGCAGGCCCCATCGCAAGACCCAGCAGTACACAAGCCGTCGTGACGACGGCGCCCAGCTTGATATCCATTCTCCACCCGCTTTGAAAAGAGCATTATTGCCCGGCGGTATGCATCTTAGCCGGGAAAACGGGGAATGGATACAGCTCACGAGTAACCAGTAGACGACGAAAGAGAATGGCGAATTCCGGCGAATCGCGCCCCGGCTCGGAGCAGCGGGCGCAGATGGGCGAAGGCGGGCTGCCGGCCGGCCTGACCGAGCACGCCCTGCGCCAGCAGGTGGCCGCGCTCGAGGCCGAACTCGCGCGCACGCGCGCCATGGTGCGCGAACGGCACCAGCTGGCGCGCGAGGTAGAACAGTTGCGCCGCCATGCAGGCGAGGCGGCGCAGCTGCGCGAGCAGGTTGCCGGCGCCGGCCGCCGCCAGAACGAATTCCTCGCCATGCTGGCCCACGAACTGCGCAATCCGCTGGCGCCCCTCAGCATGTCGGCCAGCCTGCTCGACAGCGTGGCCGGCCATTCGGGCGAGATGGCCCAGGTCTCGCGCGTGATCCGGCGCCAGGTGGACCACATGGCGCACCTGCTCAACGACCTGCTCGACGCCGCACGCCTCAGCAGCGGCAAGATCACCCTGAAGCTGGAACCCTTGCTGCTTTCCGACGCCATCGAACAGGCGCTGGAAACAGTAGGCCCGCGCCTGCGCGAGCGCCGCCAGCAGCTCGAGGTGCGCCTGGCGCCCGAAGCCCTGGTGGTGGACGGCGACGCGGTGCGCCTGACCCAGGTGTTCACCAACCTGCTGGGCAACGCCTCGAAATACACCGGCGACGGCGGCCGCATCGCGCTCAATGCGCGGCGCGAGGACGGGCAGGCCGTCGTCACCGTCAGCGACAACGGCGCCGGCATCGATCCGGCCATGCTGCCCCAGATCTTCGACCTGTTCACCCAGGGCCCGCGCTCGCTGGCGCGTTCGGAAGGCGGGCTGGGCGTGGGCCTGAGCGTGGTGCGCAACCTGGTCGGCATGCACGGCGGCCGGGTCGAGGCGGCCAGCCAGGGGACGGGGCAGGGCAGCACCTTCACCGTGCGTCTGCCGCTCTCCCAGGGCCGGCCCGCATGGCAGGCGCCGCCAACGCGCGCAGCGGGCGAGCGGCCCTCGCGCATCCTGGTCATCGAAGACAACATCGATGCCTGCGAGACCCTGCGCACCCTGCTGGAAATATCCGGCCACGAAGTCGAGACGGCGTCCGACGGCATCACCGGGCTGGAACGGGCGCGCGGCGGCCGCTTCGACGTGCTCGTGTGCGACATCGGCCTGCCGGGCATCGACGGCTATGGCGTGATCGAGGGCTTGCGCGCGGTGCCGGGCGGCCAGGCGCCATTCGCCATCGCGCTGTCCGGCTACGGCCAGCTCGAGGACCGGGAACGGGCGCTGGCGGCTGGGTTCGACCGCTACCTGGTCAAGCCGGCCGCGCCGGAATCGCTGCTGGCCATGGTGGCCGAGGCGCGCACGGCCGCCGGTTTGTGACGCCCCTTCGTAGCCTTGGCAGGTGTGCATCATGAAGTTTTGTCATGCGGGAGGACGACAGGGGCTATAATGGCGCGAGCCCGTCCGCGGAACAGAAGATCACCGCATTGCACGGCACCGCACACCAACAGCGCGCGCGCGTGCATGGACCATCAATGACAATCACGGCAGCAATTTGTTTCGCGACCCAGACATGATGACGAGTAAGGGCGACACGGGCCGCCCGCAAGGCCACGCCCATCTCATCCAGGCCTGGCGGCGCCTGGCTGTCCAGCTCGGGCCGCTGATTGGCGACAACGGTTTTTGCGCGCTGTTCGGACGCGCTTGCCGCCTGGTCGGCCCGGACTTCCGCTGGCTTGCCGGAACGCCCGCGTGCAAGGCCTGCGACGCGCAGGTCGGCGCGCTCGACGCCATGCTGGCCGGCGTTACCCCCGAGCAGGCCGAGGCGGCGCACGCCGCCTTGCTCAAGACCTTCACCGAGCTGCTTGCCGCCCTGATCGGGCAGGCGCTGGCCACACGTTTAGTCGACGCCGCGTTGCTCGACGGGAATGCGCAGAATGCACAGGAGCATATGTAATGACGGATAAAGTAAGCCTCGGGAAATTGAGCACCGGGGTGCCCGGACTCGATATGCTGCTGGGGGGCGGACTGAGCGAATTCTCCTTCAACCTGATCGCCGGGGCGCCCGGCTGCGGGAAAACGACGCTGGCCCACCAGATCATGTTCTCGCTGGCCAACGCCGACCGGCGCGCGCTGTTCTTCACCGTGCTGGGCGAGCCGCCGCTCAAGATGCTGCGCTACCAGCAGCAGTACAGCTTCTTCCAGTTCGACAAGGTCGGCACCGCAATCCGTTACGTGAACCTGGCCGATGACTTGCGCGCGGGCGACTTTTCCGGGGTGCTCGAACGCATCATGAAAGAGGTGGAGGATTTCGCGCCGAGCCTGGTGTTCGTCGATTCCTTCCGCTCGGTGGCGCAGACCGCGCGCGCCGGCAACGAAGGCGTGGCCGACCTCCAGCACTTCATCCAGGAGCTGGGCACGCGCATGACCAGCTGGCAGGCGACCACCTTCCTGATCGGCGAATACCTGCATAGCGACGTCGAGGCCAATCCCATCATGACGGTGGCCGACGGCATGATCGCGCTGGCCCAGCTGCACGAGGAAGACTCGGTGGTGCGCAAGATCCGCGTGGTCAAGATGCGCGGCCAGGCCCACATGGCCGGCTCGCACACCTTCCGTATCACCGACGACGGCGTGCGCGTCTATCCGCGCGTGCTGCCGCCGCTGGCCGACGACCGCCAGCCCGGCGCCGGGGTGGACCGCGAGCCGCGCCGTATCTCGACCGGCGTCCCGGGCCTGGACGAGATGCTGCACGGCGGCTTGCCCCAGGGCCACTCGGTGCTGGTGACCGGCCCCAGCGGCTGCGGCAAGACCATCCTCGGCACCCGCTTCCTGCAAGAGGGCGCGCGCCAGGGCGAGAAGGGCGTCGTGATGTCCTTCGAGAAGGGCACGGCGCGCCTGCGCAACGCCCAGCTGGCGCAGCTGGTGCAGGCCGGGGACGTCGCCGTGGTCGAGAGCCGCATGATCGACCTGACGATCGACGAGCTGCTCGATGAGCTGAACCAGGCCATCGACCGCACCGGCGCCACCCGCGTGGTGGTCGATTCGCTGTCCGAGTTGGGCCTGTACCTGGCGCCGGAAAGCCGCGACCGCCTGCGCACCGTGGTGTTCCGCATGCTGGCCTCGCTGGCCAAGCGCGGGGTCAGCGCCGTGGTGACGATGGGACTGGACGACCAGTTCACGCGCTTCCAGATCAGCCAGGCCGAGATTGCCTACCTGACCGACGCCATCGTCATCATGCGCTACGGCGAGGCCGACGGCCAGCTGCGCAAGTTCCTCTCGGTGGTCAAGGTACGCGGGTCCGGCCACAGCCAGGAACTGCGCGAGTACGCCATCGACGACGAAGGCTTCGACATCCATCCGCAGCGCACCGAGTTCGAGGGCGTGCTGCACGGCCTGCCGCAAGCGCGCAGCAGCGGATACTGAGGCCGCCGATGACGACGTTTCAGGAGGAAGAGCACGGCTCACTGCGGCGTCTGTCGAACGACGAAGAGGGATTTGCCGGGGCGCATACGCGCGAGGAGATGCTGCTGGGCCGCATCGGCGCCCTGGAGGCCGAGGTGGAGGCCCTGCGCGCGCAAGCCGTCCGCAGGCAGGAGCTGGAAGTCCTGGTGGAACAACTGCGCGAAGCGAACGGCAACCTGGTCATGGCCGCCGTCAACGCCCAGGCCTCGCGCGACGACGCCGAGGAAACCAACCGGCGCCAGAACGAATTCCTGGCCATGCTGGCCCACGAATTGCGCAATCCCCTGGTGCCGATCAGTATGTCGGCCAGCCTGCTGGACCGCGGCGCAGGGGTCGGCCACCAGGCCCGGCTGAGCCAGGTGATCCAGCGCCAGGTCGAACACATGGCCCACCTGCTCGACGACCTGCTCGATGCGGCGCGCCTCAGCCTGGGCAAGATCACCCTGAACATCCAGCCGCTCGATATCAACGCCGTCATCGACCAGGCCGTCGAGACGGTACAGCCGCGCATCCGCGAGCGCGGCCAGCGGCTCGAGCTGCGGCTGCCGCCCGAGCCGGTGGCGGTGGACGGCGATCCGGTGCGCCTGACCCAGGTCTTCACCAACCTGCTGAGCAATGCGTCGAAATACACCCAGGACGGCGGCTGGATCCGGCTTGCGGTCGACTGCGGCGACGAGATCGTGGTCACGATCGCCGACAACGGCAGCGGCATGGCTCCCGAAACCATCGTGCACGTGTTCGAGCTGTTCACCCAGGGGCCGCGTACGCTGGCCCGTTCGGAAGGCGGGCTCGGTGTCGGCCTGAACGTGGTGCGCAACCTGGTCGGCATGCACGGCGGCGCGGTGGGCGTGTCCAGCCCCGGCATCGGCGCGGGCAGCGTGTTCACCGTGCGCCTGCCGCTCGCGCCGGACCATGCGCCGGCGGAGCCGGAGGCTTCGGCGCCGCCGGCGCAGGCCGGCGGCCAGCGCATCCTGGTGGTGGAGGACAACGCAGACGCCTGTGAAGTGCTGCGCATGCTGCTCGACATCGAAGGCCACAAGGTCGACGTCGCCGCCGACGGCCATGCCGGCCTGGCGCTGGCGCTGGCGGGTAACTACGACGCCATCGTATGCGATATCGGCTTGCCGGGCATCGACGGCTACGAGCTGATCGCGCGCCTGCGCGAGGGCAGCGCGGGGGCCGCGCCGCTGGCGGTGGCGCTGTCCGGCTACGGGCACGCCAGCGACCGCGAACGGGCCATCGCGGCCGGTTTCGACCGCTACCTGGTCAAGCCGGTGGGGCCGGCGGCGCTGCTGGAGGCGCTCGGCGCCAGGCAGTGATCTTCCTCAGGCGTGGCCGAGCTGGCGCTCGAGGCGCGCCAGCGCTTCCTCGATGCGTTCGTACTTGGTCGCATACGAAAAACGCACATGGCGCGCCGGCGCCGCGAAGCCGAAGTCGTCGCCCGGCACGATGGCCACATGGGCGTCGCGCAGCAGCGCCATGCTGAAGGCGGCACTGTCGGCGCGGTCGCGGTGCGCCACTTCGTGGATGTCCGCATACACGTAGAAGGCGCCGTCCGGCATCACCGGCACCTGGAAGCCCAGCTTGCGCAGGCTCGGCACCAGGAAGTCGCGGCGGCGCTGGAACTCGCGCCGACGTTCCTCGAAAATGGCCAGCGCCTCCGGGTGGAAGCACGCCAGGGCCGCATGCTGGGCCACGGTAGGCGCGCAGATGAACAGGTTCTGGGCCAGCTTTTCGAAGACCGGCACCAGTTCGTCCGGGACCACCAGCCAGCCCAGGCGCCAGCCCGTCATGTTGAAGTACTTGGAGAAGCTGTTGACGGTGATGACCTGGTCGCTCACGGCCAGCGCGCTGAGCGGCTTGTGGTCGTAGCTCAGGCCCTGGTAGATCTCGTCGACGATGGCGAAGCCGCCGCGTGCCTGCACCGCGGCCAGCATGTCGCGCAGCTGCTGCGGCGTCATCGAGGTCCCGGTCGGGTTCGAGGGCGAGGCCACCAGCACGCCGCGCGTGCGCGCGTTCCAGCGCTCGGCCACGTGCCGGGCGCTGAGCTGGTAGCGGTCTTCGCTCGGGGAGGGCACCAGCACCGGGGTGCCGCCGAAGCTCGAGACGAAGTGGCGGTTGCACGGGTAGCAAGGATCGGGCATCAGCACTTCGTCGCCTTCGGCCACCAGGGCGGCGCAGGCCAGCAGCAGGCCGGCCGAGGCGCCGGCCGTGACGACGATGCGGCGCGGATCGATGTCCAGGCCCTGGACCGCCGCGTAATGGCCGGAAATCGCCTCGCGCAGCTCGCGCAGGCCGAGCGAATCGGTGTACTGGGTAACGCCGCCGCGGATCGCTTCCATGGCGGCGGACGCCACGATGTCGGGCGCGGTGAAGTCGGGCTCGCCCACGCTCATGCTGATGACGTCGGCGCCGCCGCGTTTGAGTTCGCCGGCGGCCTTGACCATTTCCATGACGCGGAAGGGTTCGATGGCGTGGACGCGCTGGGCGACCTGGAGGGCGCGCGCGGCCTGGGAGTCGGGGGAAGTGGTGAATGACATGCTGGTGGATTGCGTGTTGGCGAATCCAGCCATCTTACAAGAATGTGGGCAGGTCCGTTCGCACGGGCCTGCCCACGGGGATGCTTACTGATGAGCTTATTGATGTGAATTATGGGTAGCCGTCAGCCTGCGCATCAGCGGCAGGGCCGCCAGCGCAATGAGTGTACAAGCAATAGCCGCGATGCCCAGCTTGTTGAACAGGCTGGTGTACACCGGCAGGGTCTGGACCGGATCGACCATGTCGCTCGGCACGGCCGCCAGGTTGGCCACCACGCCGCCCAGGTATTGCGAGATGCCCACGCCTACGTAGTAGGCGCCCATCATGAAGCCGCCCATGCGCGCCGGCACGTAGCGCGCGATCATGGCCAGGCCCAGGCCGCTCACCAGCAGTTCGCCCAGCGAATACAGGCCGTAGCCCGCGATCATGATCCAGGACGAGGTCAGGCCGTTGACGGCGAACTGGCCGGCGACGCCATAGGTGAAGAAGCCGGCGGCGACCACGGTGAAGCCGAGCGCGAACTTGGCGGCGATCGACAAGTCCTTGCCGCTCTTGCCGGCGCGGGTGTAGATCCAGGCCAGCACCGGGCTCAGGACCATGATCCAGATCGCGTTCAGCGCCTGGAACTGGGCCGGCGACCAGGTCCACAGGTGCATGCCGAACAGGCTGAACTCCAGGTCGACATTACGCAGCGCGAACAGCGACAGCGAGGTCGACATCTGCTGGTAGAAGATGAAGAAGAACACCGTTTGCAGGGTGAGTACCAGCGCCGCCACCAGGCCGGCGCGCTCGCTCGGCTGGCTGGAGCGGATCAGGTGGAAGAAGATGCCCAGCACCACGATGCCCGCCACATAGACGAAGGCGCGCGCCAGCGCCTGGTATTCCAGGATCACGGCGGAGGCGCCGACGGCCACCACGGCGCCGGCCAGCACGGCCATCAGCTTGCCCATGTGCAGGGGCTGGGCGTCCGGCGGCGAGCCGATGTGGTTGACGGTATGGCGCAGCACGGTGATGGTCATCAGGCCGATCATCATGCCCACGCTGCACACGCCGAAGGCGACGTGCCAGCCGAGCTGGTTGCCGTAGGTGGCGTTGACGTAGTCCTTGATCCACGGGGTGGCCAGCATCGAGATGGTGGAGCCGACGTTCACCGCCATGTAGTAGATGGTGAAGGCGCTGTCGATCTTGGAATCGTCGCCTTCGTAGATCTTGCGCACCAGGTTGGCGTTATTCGGCTTGAACAGGCCGTTGCCGACCACGATCACGCCCAGCGCGGAGAAGGTGAACCAGGTATTCGTGGTGGGGACGGCCATCAGCGCATAGCCCAGGCCGAGGATGGCGCCGCCCAGCAGCACGCTGCGGCGGGTGCCCAGCACCTTGTCGCCGATCCAGCCGCCGATGGCCGGCGCCACGTAGATCAGCGCGGCGGCCGCGCCCCATACCAGGTTGGCGCGGCTGTCCTCGAAGCCGATCCGCTGCACCATGAAATACACGATCAGCGCCTGCATGCCGTAGTAGCCGAAGCGCTCCCACAGCTCGATCAGCGCGAGCGTGAGGAAGGATCGGGTCTGGCTGGGGCCCTGGCCGACCGTTGGCGGAAGATGCCTGTCCATATGTCTCCTGAAGATGTTAGCCCGGGGTAACCCGGCAATAAAGCGGCGATCCTACGCGCCTTGCCGGCAACAATCAATCTTGACAAATGGTGCGCTGCGGCAGCGTGTTGCGAGAATGCGCAACTTCCTGTCCTCCGGACAGATCAGCAGCAGGAGGTATTGCGGAGCACGGCCATCTCGAATCCCCGGCAGACGTTCGAGATCATGTAGCCGCCCGCACCGGGCTTGGCATAGATGCGCAAGGGGTAGCGTCGTGCGCCCAACTCGATCTCATGGTCGAGCCAGGCGCCGACCTGGCGCCATTATGATGGACCGGCGTCACGGCTACTGCTCGAACACGCAGTGCATATAGCCGTTGACGATCGCCGCCATGCGCTCCGTATTCCCGATCTGCCCGGGGTAGCGCTGCGCGACCTGGGCCTGGCACCGCTCGTCCCGTTCCTGGATGCGGGTCCGGCATTCCTGTGCGCTGAGCCGGTACTTGTTGCGCCCACAGCTTTCTTCGAGGCGGTCCGGCAGGGTGCGCAGCACGGTGGCGTCCACCTCGGACATCTTCAGCACCGCATCGGCGAAGGCCACACCGGCGCCGTCGCCGGACCGGGGCTGCTCGGCCACGGCCACGGCCTCTTCGGGTTCGGCGTTCTGCCTGCGCTGGATGGCGTAGTTCAGCCCCCAGCCCAGCACCACCAGCAGGACGATCTTGAACAGCATGCCCAGGTCCCAGCTGTGCCTGGCGCCCGCTCCAGGTTCGCGCGCAGGCCTTTGCGGCTCGGTGGGAGGGGCGCCGAATTTGGCGTAGCAGATGCCGCAGGCGGGACATTGCCAATCCGGGTTGGCCGCATCGGCGGGCCGTACGTGGCTGCACTTTGGACAAATCACCGGCATTGCCTGGGGCTCCCTGCTGTCAAAACCGCAAGTGTAGCGGCATTTGCCTAGGGGAAATTCCGCGCATTGTCACGCGGGCCCGGCTGGGCAAAGGCCCGGTATGTCGCGACTAGGTCCCGAAAACGCAGTCCTGGTAGGCGTGGACGATCACCGCCATGCGATCGAACCCCCCGGCTTCCCGTGGGTAGGCCTGCGCGACATGCGCGACGCACGCGCCGCCCCGTTCATGCAGGCGGGCACGGCATTCCTGCTGGCTGAACGCGTCCTTGGTGCGCTCGCAGGCTGCTTCGAGGCGGTCCGGCATGCTGCGCAGCAGGTGCGCCTCCTGCTGGGGCATGTGCAGCATCGCGGCGGGCGGGGCGCTGGCCTCCTGGGAAGCGAGGATCTGCCTGTGCTTGATGGCCTGATTCAGGCCCCATGCCAGCGCCGCCAGCACAACGATCTTGAACACCGTGCCCGGCGCCGGGCCGCGCCGCAGGCCAGCCAGCAAATGGCGAGCGGGATGCGATGGAACGGCGGCACGGCGCTCGAACCCGGCGTAGCGGACGACGCAGGCGGGACATTGGCAATCCGGAATGACCGCGTCGAGTGAGCGCATATGGCTGCATTTTGTATATCTCACGGCCATTGCTGTTGCTCCCTGCTTTCAAAAACAGCGAGTGTAGCCGCATTTGTTATGTGGAAATTTCGTCAATTTGTCACGAGCTGTAACAACATTGTCGAGTTGTTTATGCGAATCGGCTGCCGTGCCCGCCTCTGTGCCTGTAGTCAGCGCGTTATACTGGACTCGCCGCTTTCATGACCCATCCCTGCAGGAATGCATGAACCAGCAACCCGACAAGGCAATGTCGGCCGGCGCCCGGACCGGCAGCGGGGCGCTCGGCCACCTGCGTCCCTTCCTGGCCTTCCTGCGCCAGCGCTTGTCGCTGCTGCTCGTGTGGCCGGCGCTCGCGCTGGCGGCCGCCATTGTCCTGTGGGGCTATGTGTTGTTCGACCTCGAGCATGAACGGATCGACCGCCAGGCCGAGCTGGAGCAGCAGGTCGACGCCTACGCGCGCAGCTACGTCATCCGCACGCGGCGCTCGATCGGCGATACCGACCGGCTGTTGCTGCTGCTGCGCCACCAGTGGGCGAGCTCGGGACACCGGATGGACCTGGCCGGCACCATCGAGACGGGGATATTTTCCAGGCAGTATATTGCCGCGGTCGCCCTGATCGACCGCTTTGGCGGCATCGTCACCAGCACCCATCCGCAGGCGGTCGGCATGTATGTCGGCGACCAGGCCTATTTCGTCGAACAGCAGCGCGCCGCCGGCGACAAGCTGTACCTGAGCGGACCGCTGGACGGGCGGCTGTCGAAGCGCGAAGTCATCGCTTTCTCGCGTCCGCTGCTGGCGCCGGACGGCCAGTTCGAAGGCGTCGTACTGATTTCCGTATCCCCGTCGTTTTTCACCCAGCACTACGCCGAACCGATCCTGCGCGAGTTCGGCATGGTCGGCCTGACGCGGATCGATGGCGCGGTGGTGGCGACCCGCAGCGGTAATGCGGTGCATTCCTTCCGCGCGCCTTTCCTGCGCACGGCCATGCCGGCCGAGGCCGCGGGCGTCCGCCGCGTCGGCGGCCAGGACTGGTTTGCCGACGGGCGCAGCCGCGTGCTGGGCTGGCGGAGCTTTCCCGACCTGGGTCTGGTCGGCATCGTCGGCGTCGACGAATACTCGGCCATGGCGCCCTACCGGGAGCACCGCCAAAGCGCCATCGGCGGCGCATGGTGGAATACCGCATGGATCGTGCTGGTCACGCTGCTGGTCACCAGCTTCTATGTGCACGCCAAGTGGAGGCGCTACCAGATGGAGGCGATCCGCTCCACCTACCGTCTCGCGACCGAGGAGGCGGGAGAAGGATTCTTCATCAACCGCCCGGTGCGCGACGCTCAAGGGGTGGTCCGGGATTTCGAGATCGCCGACTGCAATCATTTTGGGGCCGACATGTTCGGGAAGCGCCCGCAGGAACTGATCGGGCACCGGCTGTCCGAGTTCTACCAGGGCGAGCTGTTCGACGCGGCCTGCGCGCGCCTGTGCCAGGCGCTCGACACCGGCATGTACGACCGCGAGCTCGAGGTGCACGCCGGCCCGGACCAGCTCCTGCGGGCGCGCTGGATCCGCTACAAGGCGGTGCGGGCCGGCGGCGACCTGGCGGTCACGATCCGCGACATCAGCGAGAGCAAGGCCCACCTGACCGAGCTGGAACGGCGCAGCAACGCGGATGAGCTCACCGGCCTGCCGAACCGCTACTGGATCCAGCAATTCCTGCCCAAGGCGATCGAGCGTGCGCAGGCGGCCGGGCAGGGACTGGCGGTGCTGTTCATCGACCTGGACGGCTTCAAGACCGTCAACGACGCGCTCGGGCACGCGGCAGGCGACGAACTGCTGCGCACCGTCGGCAAGCGCCTCAAGACCGCGGTGCGCCCGCGCGACCACGTGGTGCGCCTGGGCGGCGACGAGTTCGTGGTGGTGCTGGAGCAGACCGGCGGCCCGGCCGACGTGGAGCAGGTGGCCGGCCGGGTGCTGGGCGCCTTCCGCGACGGCTTCCACCTGCAGCGCAGCACCCATGTGCTCAACGCCTCGATCGGGATCAGCCTGTTCCCGGAACATGGCGGCGATGCGGAAACCCTGCTCAAGCATGCGGACATCGCGATGTATTCGGTCAAGACCGAGGGCAAGGGACAGTACCGCTTCTTCCAGTCGCGCTTCTACGAGGCGATCCGCACCCGCCTGGAGACCGAGATGGAGATGCGGCGCGCGCTCGACCAGCACCAGTTCGTGGTGCACTACCAGCCGCGCGTGGACCTGAGCGCGGGGACGGCGTCGAGCATGGAGGCGCTGGTGCGCTGGGAGCGTCCGGGCAAGGAACTGATCGGGCCGGACAGCTTCATCCCCCTGGCGGAGGAGACCGGCCTGATCGTGCGGCTGGGCGAGCAGGTGGTCGACAGCGTGTGCCGCCAGCTGGCCCACTGGGCCCGCAATGGCGCGGTGCTGGTGCCGGTGTCGGTCAACGTCTCGCCGCGCCAGTTCAGCCAGTGCGACATCCTGGCGCTGTTCCGCAATGCGATCGCGCGCCACGGCATCGACCCGGCGCTGCTGGAGATCGAGCTCACCGAGTCGTCGATGATGCAGGAGGGGATCGGCGAGTCAGGGGTGTTCGGCGCGCTGCGCGAGCTGGGCATCAAGCTGTGCATCGACGATTTCGGCACCGGCTATTCCTCGCTGTCCCAGCTCCAGCGGCTGCGCTTCGACGTGCTCAAGATCGACCGCGCCTTCGTGCTGCGCATCGAGCATCCGGAGGGCGACACCCTGATCGCGTCGATGATCGCGATGGCGCATGCGCTGGGCATGCGCGTGGTGGCGGAGGGCGTGGAGAACCAGAGGCAGATGCAGCTGCTCCAGACCCTGGGCTGCGACGAAGGCCAGGGCTACTTCTTCTCGCGGCCGGTGCCGCCCGGGGAGACCCAGCCGGTGGGAAGGCGCGCCTTCCAGCCAGCACGATAGGATCGGTGTCCATGTTACCGGATTACAGCTGTATGGACGCTGAGCCTTGCCGCACTAGCCGGTATGCGCGCTCCGATGAAACAAAACTACATCGCGTGGCTGGTTTTGTGTCATGCTCTCACTTGCGGCCGGGTAGCCCGCCGCCTGTTCACGACAACCAGAACAACGACTACAACCCATGACAACGACCACGCTAGCCCGCCTGGCGCTGTGCCTGATGGCCAGCCCGCTTGCCTTCGCCCAGAATGCCGACCGCCACCTGGAAGGCGTCACGCGCAACCAGAACACGCTCGAGATCGCGACCAACGACGGCCGCTACCTGATCCGTCCGTATGCCGCCAACATCGTCGAGACCACCTTCGTGCCGAAGGGCGAACGCGCTGATTCTGCCTCGCACGCGGTCGTGCTGGCCCCGGCGCCCATCGCCGCGACCCTGAAGGACGAGGGCGGCCGCATCACCTACGCCACCGAGGGCATCAGCGTCACCGTGGACAAGCAGCCCTTCCGCATCAGCTATGCCTACAAGGGCAAGCCGCTGGTGGCGGAAAAGCGCGGCTACGCGCGCATGAAGGAAGAAGCGCTGGAATCGATCGAGTTCGCGCTGGACGGCGGCGAAGCCCTGTACGGCGCCGGCGCGCGCGCGGTCGGCATGAACCGCCGCGGCAACCGCTTCCGCCTGTATAACCGCGCCGACTACGGCTACGGCAAGACCTCGCAGCTGCTGAACTACACGATTCCGGTCGCGCTGTCCTCGAAGCTGTATGCGATCCACTTCGACAACCCGCAGACCGGCTGGCTCGATTTCGACAGCCGCCGCGACGGCACCCTGCGCTACGAAGTGGGCGGTGGCCGCAAGACCTACCAGGTGGTCGCGGGCGACAACTGGGACCAGGTGATGGCCGGCTACACCAGCCTGACCGGCCGCCAGCCGCTGCCGCCGCGCTGGGCCTTCGGCAACTTCGCCAGCCGCTTCGGCTACAAGAGCGAAGCCGAAACCCGCGCCGTGGTCGACAGGTTCGCCGCCGAGAAGATTCCGCTCGACGCCGTCGTGCTCGACCTGTACTGGTTCGGCAAGACCGTCAAGGGCACCATGGGCAACCTGGACTGGGACCGCGACACCTTCCCGAACGCCGAGAAGATGATGGCGGACTTCGCGAAGAAGGGCGTCAAGACCATCCTCATTACCGAGCCCTTCATCCTGACCACCTCCAAGCGCTGGCAAGAGGCGGTCGACCGCAAGGTCTTGGCCACGGACGCCGCCGGCAAGCCCTTCGTGTACGACTTCTACTTCGGGAACACCGGCCTGGTCGACCTGTACAAGCCGGAAGGGCGCGAGTGGTTCTGGAATATCTACAAGGGCCTGAAGCAGGGCGGCGCGGGCGGCTGGTGGGGCGACCTGGGTGAACCCGAGGTGCATCCGAGTGCGCTGCTGCACGCGGCCGGCAGCGCCGACCAGGTGCACAACATCTACGGCCATGACTGGGCGCGCCTGATCGCGGAAGGCTACCAGAAGGACTACCCGAACGAGCGCCCTTTCATCCTGATGCGCGCGGGCTACTCGGGCTCGCAGCGCTTCGGCATGATCCCGTGGTCGGGAGACGTCAGCCGCAGCTGGGGCGGCCTGCAGTCGCAGATGGAGATCTCGCTGCAGATGGGCATGCAGGGCCTGGCCTATATGCACTCGGATCTGGGCGGCTTCGCCGGGGCGGTGCTGGACGACGAGCTGTATGTGCGCTGGCTGCAGTACGGCGTGTTCCAGCCGGTGTTCCGTCCGCATGCCCAGGACGCCGTGCCGTCCGAGCCGGTGTTCCGCAGCGAGCGCGCCAAGGTGCTGGCGCGCGAAGCGGTATGGCTGCGCTACGCGATGCTGCCGTATAACTACACCATCGCCTTCGACAACAACCAGACCGGCATGCCGCTGATGCGTCCGCTGATGTTCGTCGAGCCCGATCCGGACACGCCTGCCGACCGCTCGACCACCTATATGTGGGGCCCGGACTTCCTGGTGGCGCCGGTGGTGGAGCCTGGCGCGACGCGCACCGAAGTCGTGTTCCCGACCTCGAGCAAGCTGTGGTTCGACTTCCATACCGGTTCCGCCCACAATGGCGGCGTGATCGAGGTGGTCAAGCCGGAAGAGGCGCACATCCCCGTGTATGTGCGCGCCGGCGCCTTCATCCCGATGGCCAAGGTGGCGCAGACCACGCGCGACTACGACAGCCGCCGGATCGATCTGCACTACTACCATGACGCCTCGGTTGCCGCCTCCAGCGGCAAACTGTACGACGACGACGGCGAGACTGCGCAGGCCTACGAAAAGGGCCAGTACGAGATCGTGCGCTTCGCCAGCAAGTACGCGAGCGGCAAGCTGGAAGTGGCCTTCGAGACCGAGACCGGCAAGGCCTACCAGGCGGCCGAGCGCGGCTTCGCGCTGAAGGTGCACAACGTGCAGGCCTCGCCGCGCGCGGTGACCGTCGATGGCCGTGCGGCACGCTTCAATTGGAACGCCAAGCACAAGCTGCTGGAAGTGGCCGTCCCGGCGCGCAAGCAGCAGTCGAGCAAGGTCGTCATCACCCTGTAAGACCAGGCGAACGTCGCCACCAGGCGAATTTCGCTAGAGTGGGAAGCTCCTTTGACGGAGCTTCCCATGACCGCTTTCGAACCCCTGCGCTACCAGCCCGGCTACGAGCATATTGCCGTGGACGAGGCTGAAGCCATCCATTCCCTGCAAAACGTCTTCGCCGGCATGGCCCATAAGGTGGCCGTGGCCGAAGGGCATGCGCACCGCGCCGTCCACGCCAAGGGGCACGCGCTGCTGCGCGGCAGGCTCACGGTCATCGGCGATCTGCCGCCGCCCTTTGCGCAAGGTCTGTTCTCCGCAGCCGGCGCCTATGAGGTGCTGCTGCGCTGGTCCTCGCCGCCGGCGGAGCAGCTGCCCGACAGCGTTTCCACGCCGCGCGCGGTGGCGCTCAAGGTCCTGGATGTGCCGGGGGAACGGCTGGATAGCGGAAAGGAGGGCAGCTCGCAGGACTTCCTGATGGTGAACGGCCCGGCCTTCGCGCGCCCCGACCCGCAGGCTTTCCTGCCGGACGTCAAACTGCTGGCCGCCACCACCAACCGCACGCCGGCCGGCAAGTCCGCCATCTCGGCGGTGATGCGCACGGCGGAAGCGGCGGTCGAGGCGCTGGGCGGCAAGAGCGGCAAGATCAAGGGGATGGGCGGAGAGCCCCAGCATCACCCGCTGGGCGAGACCTATTTCACGCAGACGCCTTTCCTGTATGGCGACTACATGGCGAAGTTCTCGCTGGCGCCGGTGTCGCCAGGGCTGCTTGCGCTCGATGGTTCAAGCCTGCCGAACGATGCGGATGCACAGCGCGACGCCATTGCGGCGCACTTCCTGCGCGATGGCGGGGAGTGGGAACTGCGGGTGCAGCTGTGCACGGATCTGGAGAAGATGCCGGTCGAGGATGCGTCGGTGGCGTGGCCGGAGGAGCTGAGTCCTTATGTGGCGGTGGCGCGCTTGCGCGTGGAGCCGCAGGCCAGCTGGGACGAGGCTGCGTCGCCGCGCCAGGAGGATGGGATGGCCTTCGATCCGTGGAACTGCCTGCGCGCGCATCGGCCGCTTGGAGCGATCAATCGGGCGCGCAAGGAGGTGATGGCGACGTCGAGGCAGTTGCGGTCGGAGTTTAATCGGTGCCCGATCCACGAGCCGGCTGCGCGCAGCTAGCTAACGTTCATCCGGCCACCGAGTCCCGGAACGACGGGCTGATGATAGTGGGGAAAGGAATTACCGCGACACGATCAGCCGAAGTCCCAACCCGATAAAGATCGCCCCCGCCACCCGATCCAGCCACATTCCCGCCGTCGGCGTGCGATTCAGCCACTGCCCGATCGCCCCCGAAAAATACCCCAGCATCCCGAACAGCAGTGCCGCCTGCAAGGTGAAGGTCACCCCCAGCGCCGCCGTCTGCCAGTTCGCATCGCCGCGCGAAGCCACCACGAACTGCGGCAGGAAAGACAGGAAGAACAGTACCACCTTCGGATTGATCGAGTTCGCAACCAGCCCTTTCACGAACAGCTTGCCCGGCGTCTCGTCCGCACCTGCACCGGCCGCACCGACCCTCGCGCCCCCTCGGCTGCGAATCGCCTGCCACCCCATCCAGATCAGGTACAAGCCGCCCGCGACCTTGAGCGCCGTGAACGCTGCCGGCGAGGCCGCGATCAGGGCGCTCACGCCAATGACTGCGAGGATCGTGTGATTGAGGCAGCCGAGCGCGCAGCCCAGGCCAAAGGCGATGCCGCGCGCGCGGCCCTTGGCGATGCCGAGGCTCAGCACCATCAGATTGTCGGGACCCGGGGACAGGGTGATCAGGACGGCGGCGGCCAGGAAGCCGGCAAATTGTTCAGGCGACAGCATCGGGCAGGGAAATTAACAAAAGGGCAAACAGGATAACGCAGCTTTGCCTTTCCGTGCACTCCCGGCCTTGCTCAGGAGATCGCGTCCAGGTCGAGCTCGACCCAGGTGGGCGCGTGGTCGCTGGGCTTCTCGCGCGCCCGCACGAACTTGTCGACCCCGGCCGCCTTGAGGGCCGGCGCGAGCGCGGGGCTGAGCAGCAGGTGGTCGATGCGCAGCCCGGCGTTGCGCCCGAAGGCGTCGCGGAAGTAGTCCCAGAAGGTATAGATCGTTTCGCCCGGATGCCGTTCGCGCAGAGAGTCGGTCCAGCCTTGGGCCACCAGCCGGTGGAAGGCTTCGCGGGTCTCGGGACGGAACAGGGCGTCGGTCAGCCAGCGTTCCGGCTTGTAGACGTCCAGTTCGGTGGGCATGACGTTGTAGTCGCCCGCCAGCACCACCGGCACGCCGGTATCCAGCAGGCCCTGGGCGCGCTGGATCAGGCGCTCGAACCAGGCCAGCTTGTAGTCGAACTTGGGGCCCGGCGCCGGGTTCCCGTTCGGCAGGTACAGGCAACCAACCAGGATGCCTTGGTAGGCGGCCTCCAGGTAGCGGCTCTGCTCGTCCGCCGGATCTCCCGGCAGGCCGCGCTGCACTTCCTGGGCCGGGCCGTCGCGCGTGAGGATGGCCACGCCGTTCCAGCTTTTCTGGCCGATCCAGAGCGCGTGGTAGCCGGCGTCCCGGATTGCCGTCTCTGGAAACTTTTCGTGCACGGCCTTCAGTTCCTGCAGGCAGACAACGTCTGGCTGGCGTTCTTCCAAGTACTGGAGCAGGGCGGATAGGCGGCTGGAGATGCCGTTGACGTTGTAGGTGACGACGAGCATGGTGTCTTCCGGAAGAGTGGTTGAGTTGGATTTTGCCTGTGCCGCGCCGCTTTCGTCGCACGCATTGCCGAGTGAAACACGGCCTTTATAGCGAAACGAGCATTTTCTTATGGTTATTTATTCGTTTTGGCATATATGCGTTTGTCATATACTGCTGGGATCGAATATTTTTAGCTTTGGAGTAACCCATGCTCAGCCGCCGTCATTTTGTCATCAGCGCCACCGCCTTGTCTCTGCTGCTAAGCGGCGCCGCCCAGGCCGACCAGCTGGCGGACATCAAAAAGAAGGGCGAGATCGTCTTCGGCGTGCTCGGCACCGACGAGCCGAACAGCTTCATCGAACCGAAGACCCGCCAGCTGGTGGGCTACGAGATCGACCTGGCCACCGCCGTCGCCAGGAAGCTGGGCGTCAAGCCGGTGTTCAAGCAGATGGCCGTCTCGGCCCGCATCCCCGAACTGCAGCAAGGCCACGTGGACATCCTGGCCGCCACGCTCACCCACAACAAGGAACGCGAATCGCAGGTCGATTTCGCCCTGACCCATTTCGTCACCGGCTCCAAGGTGATGGTGCGCGCCGCCAGCGGCATCAATCAGCTGGGCCAGCTGGCCGGCAAGAAGGTTGTCACCGTGCGCGGCGGCACCCAGGAAACCAATATCCGCAAGGCCGTCCCGACCGCCGACGTGGTCACCTTCGAGAACACCCAGCAAGCCTTCCAGGCACTGCGCCAGGGTAAAGGCGTTGCCTACGTCAACGACGAATCCTCGCTGCTGGCCGACTACGGCAAGCTGGGCCCGGCCGCCAAGGGCTTCTCGATCCTGCCGACCTCGATCGGCAACGAGTCGATCGCGATGGGCCTGCGCAAGGGCGAGAAGAGCCTGAAGGCGGTGGTCGACCAGACCCTGCGCGAGCTGGAAGCCAGCGGCGCGGCCGAACAGCTGTTCAACAAGTGGTACGGTCCGGGCACCCGCGCCAACATCGCCAAGCGCCAGTTCAAGATCGCCACCGACAAGATTTAAATCTTGCAGTTCTTCGATCCATCCATCCTGCAATCCGGCCAGTACCATGACTGGCTGGTGCAGGGCCTGGTCCTGTCGCTCCAGCTGACCGTGATCAGCTTCGCCTTTGCGCTGCCCCTTGGTGCGCTGGTGGCCGTGATGCGCACGTCCTCGTTCGCGCTGGCGCGCGCCGCGGGCGCGGCCATTGTCGAGGGCATCCGCAACGTGCCGCTGCTGGCCCACCTGCTGTTCTGGTACTTCGCCTTTCCCGAGCTGCTGCCGGAAGCCGCGCGCGACTTCCTGTATGCGCACAATCCGGAAGCGGTGTGCGCCGTGATCGCGCTCTCGCTGTACAGCGGCGTGCACATGGCCGAGGACATCCGCAGCGGCATCCGCTCGGTGCCGCCGACCCAGCTGGAGGCGGCGCGTTCGCTCGGCCTGGGCCGGGTGGCCGCGGTGCGCCTGGTCCTGCTGCCGCAGGCGCTGCGCGCTTCGGTGCCGCCGCTGCTGTCGCAGACCGTCAACCTGTGGAAGGACACCAGCGTGGCCACCGTGATCGGCGCCGCCGAGATGATGTACCAGGCTGCGCGCGTGGAAACCGCGAGTTTCCGCAGCGTCGAGGCCTTCACCTTCGCGACCCTGGCCTACCTGAGCGTGTCGCTGCTGATCTCGCTGGCGGCCCACCTCTACCAGCGCCGCTATCCGGTCCGTCCGGCTTGAGCTACATGGAAGCTTCGCGATGCTCGAACTGATCGATACCTACTGGCTGTACTTCCTGGTCGGCCAATACCCCGACGGCCCGCTGGGCGGCCTGGCGCTCACCGTGCTGCTGTCCGGCGCGGCCCTGGTGCTGGCAATGCCGCTCGGCCTGTTGCTGGGCATCGCGCGCGTCAGCCCCTATGGCGCGCTGCGCTGGCCGGTGGCCGCCCTGGTGCAGCTGGTGCGCGGCGTGCCGCTGCTGCTGGTCGTGTTCTGGGTCTACTTCTTCCTGCCTGCCGTCACCGGGGTGAAGACCGGCCAGGCCACCACCATGCTGATGGTGCTGGTGCTCTTCGACGGCATCTACCTGGCCGAGATCGTGGCGGCGGGCATCCGTGCGCTGCCCAAGGGCCAGCTGGAAAGCGCCCGCTCGCTGGGCCTGGGCTATGGCCAGGCGCTGCGCCACGTGGTGCTGCCCCAGACCGTGCGCAACGGCCTGCCGTCCCTGGTGAGCCAGCTGGTGTCGACCATCAAGGCGACCTCGCTCGGCTACATCATCGGCCTGTCGGAAGTGTCCTTCATCGCCACCCAGGTCAACACCCTGGTGTTCACCCAGGCGGTCGAGGTCTACCTGATCCTGGCGCTGACGTATTTCGTACTCTGTTTCGGCCTGTCGCGGCTGGCCTTCCTGCTCGAGCGGCGCCTGCAGCGCCGGCCGTTGCGGGTTTTGTAAAAGGATGTGTGAACGATGATCGTTCTCGATAAAGTCAACAAGTGGTACGGCGACTATCACGCCCTGGTCGACGTGAGCGAAAGGGTCGAGAAGAACGAGGTGGTGGTCGTGTGCGGACCCTCGGGTTCGGGCAAGTCGACCCTGATCCGCACCCTCAACCGGCTCGAGGAAATCGACGGCGGCCGCATCGAAATCGACGGGCGCGACATCCATGCGCGCGGCCTGGACGTCAACAGCCTGCGCGCAGGGATCGGCTTCGTGTTCCAGCACTTCAACCTGTTCCCGCACCTGACGGTGCTGGAGAACTGCACCCTGGCGCCGGTGCAGCTCAAGCGCGCCACCGCGAAGGAAGCGCGCGAGTACGCCATGCAGCTGCTGGACCAGGTGGGGCTGGCGCACAAGCACGGCGCCTACCCGAACGAATTGTCGGGCGGCCAGCAGCAGCGCGTGGCGATCGCCCGGGCGCTGGCCATGCGTCCGCCGATCATGCTGTTCGACGAGCCGACCAGCGCGCTCGATCCGGAGATGGTGGGCGAGGTGCTGCAGGTGATGCGTTCGCTCGCCAGGCAGGGCATGACCATGGTGTGCGTCACCCACGAGATGGGTTTTGCGCGCGAGGTGTCGGACCGCGTGTGGTTCATGAGCGAGGGGAAGCTCCTCGAGCAGGCCAAGCCGGAGGAGTTCTTCACCAACCCGCAGCATCCGCGCGCGCAGCAGTTCCTGGCTGACGTTCTCCGTTAAACAGCATCGTCGTTCCGGGACTCGGAGTCGGGTCGCAGGCCCTATTTGACCACCAGCGACCACTGCTGGTTACTGCCGTTATTCACCGGCCACTGGATGATCTGCGCATTCTCCGCCGTGCTCTTGTTCTGCACGTCCAGCACCATCCCGCTCAGCTGGTTCGCCACCGTGAAATACCCGGCCGCCGGGCTGGCGAAGTGCCAGCGCTGGCCTGCACCCGCCCAGTAGCCCCATTGGGCGATATTCGTTCCCGCCGTCGTCGAGTTCCCGTAGTTGTCCAGGCTGCGCAGGCTGTTGGCATTGATGATGCTGTAGTAACCGTCGCCCTGGCCGATCAGGTACCACTGCTGGTGCCTGCCGTTGGCGTCGCTGGCCTGCTGCACCAGCGCCCCATCCGCCTTCGAGGCGCCCGCCACGCCCAGGACCTTGCCGCTCAGGCGCGACCTGAAGGCGTACAGGCCATCGCTGATGCCGCCGCAGCCGGCGAAGTTGCTGAAATTGCGGGACAGGGTCGGCCAGCCGTTCGCATAGCTCATGCGCAGGATGTCCAGTTTGGCATTGCCGCCGTCGTTCAGGTCGTAGTAATGGGTCGACACGAAGTGGCAACCGTCCTGTTTCAGCAGACCCACGTGGCCCGGTCCGCGGTATTTGCCATCGGTGACCGGCAGCACCGTGCGCGTGCCGGAATAGGGTCCGCGGATGTTGGTGGCGCGCTGGACTTCGACGTAATACGTGCTGTCGGCGCCCTTGCAGCAGCTGCCGCGGTTGACGAAGAGGTAATAGTCGTTGCCGTTGCGGGTGATATAGGGCGCCTCGATGTCGCGGTGGCCGCCGCCCCATATCGTGCTGACGCTGCCGGCGAGCTTGCCGGTGGCCTGGTTGATCTCGGCCAGTCCGATCCCGCCGAAGAAGGAACCCCAGGACATGTAGACCTTGCCGTCGTGGTCGCGGAACAGGGCGGGGTCGATGGCGTTGATCTCGCCGCTGCCGCCAAACGACTCGACTACGATGCCGAGGTCGGTCCAGGCGGGATTCTTGAGCGAAGCGCTGCGCGCCACCCCGATGGCCGAGTTCGAGCTGCCGAAGGTCGATACCGAATAGTACAGATAGTAGTAGCCGTTCATCCTGATCAGGTCCGGCGCCCAGAACGAGCCGCTGAAGTTCGGAATCTTGTTCTTGATCCAGGCGGGATAGGTGGTGAACACCGGTCCCGGTCCGCCGCTCCAGGTCACCAGATCCTTCGAGGTCGAATACCAGATGCCGGTACCGGTCGTGAAGTTGAAATAGGTGTCGCCGTCCTTGGTGATCGTCCCCGGGTCGTGGGCGTTCTTGAGCCCAGCCAGCTCGATGCTCGACGCGGAAGCGGCGCAGACCAGCAGGCACAGGGCCGCCAGCAGGTTTTTCATAGAGGTCTCCGTTCTTGTGGTTGTGTATGTACTGCCCAGCCAGGGTAGGCGCGGGCAGGGTGCGCCACCAATGAAATTAATCGCGTGTGCGATGCACTTTTCGGTATCCCGGTCTATGCAATCCGCATGTCAATGAGTTAACCAATAGTAACTGCAGGTCAAGAGCATTTCCATTATTGAACTACTCATGATCGAATCGACAAGCTTGCTGATGAGCTCACCAGCTCTAGAGCGAGGGAGACATCTTTGTCCCAAGGAAAAGCAAAAAATCGCCGATCCGCAACAACATTTGTTTGAAACCGATTGTCACTGGGAAAAAACGTGCTTATACTCGGGTCAGTGTCTGAAAAGGGCAAACTCCGCGAAAGCGGAGGACGCAAAGTCAACGGTCTAATGAGCCTTCGGGCTCGATGACGGCAGGACTGCCAGTGTCGATCCGTGCAACCCGTGAACCCTCCGGTTCACATGCACTTCGCTTGCTAGCAATCCTGGATGTCGCCAACTTACAGGATTAGCTAGTCATGCAATTTACCTCCGCCACCTTCCGCAAGACCTCCATCGCTTTCGCAGCGGGCCTCGTTTCCCTGATCGGCGCGTCGAACGCCCACGCCGCACCGAAGGGTGAATTCGCGCGCGGCCGCATCATCGTCGAAACCCGCGCCGGCGTGTCGGCAGGCGAGCTCGACAAAGCTGTCAAGGCGCACGGCGGCAAGTCGGCTGAAAAGCTGGGCCAGAGCAACCTGCACGTGGTCATGCTGCCGCCGGGCCTGTCGGAAGAAGACGCCGTCGAGAAGTTCTCGCGCCGTCCGGAATTCAAGTTCGCCGAACTCGACTATAAAGCCACGGTCGCCCTGGCGGTCACCGATCCGTACATCGGCAGCGCCTGGCACATCGGCAAGATCGGCGCCACGTCCGCCTGGGACAGCTCCCAGGGCACGGGCGTGACCATTGCGATCCTGGACACCGGTGTCGCCGTCACTCACCCTGACCTGAAGGACCGCATGGTCGCCGGTTACAACGCCGTCAACGGCGGCACCGACGTCACCGACCTGTGCGGCCACGGTACGGCCGCCGCCGGCGCCGCCGCCGCGACCACCAACAACGGCCTGGGCGTTGCCGGTATCGCAGGCGCGGCCCGCATCATGCCGATCCAGATCTCCTACAAGGACAGCACCGGCTGCCACGCCTACGCCAGCACCATCGCCAAGGGCATCACCTGGGCCGCCGACCACGGCGCGCGCGTCGCCAACGTCAGCTTCGTCGGCATCGCCAACAGCTCGTCGGTGCGCAGCGCGTCGAACTACATGAAGAACAAGGGCGGCCTGGTGTTCATCTCGGCGGGTAACAACAACCGCGACGAGGGCGTGGCTCCGGACACCGGCTACATCATCGTGTCGGCGACCGACAACTACGACAACCGCGCAAGCTTCTCGAGCTGGGGCAGCTTCGTTTCGCTGGCGGCGCCGGGCACCGGCATCTGGACCACCACCAGCACCCTGGGCTACACCACCAAGAGCGGCACCTCGTTCTCCAGCCCGATCAGCGCCGGCGTGGCCGGCCTGCTGATGGCTGCCCGTCCGGACCTGAGCTCCGCCCAGATCGAATCGCTGATCTTCAAGACCGCGGTCGACCTCGGCGCCGCCGGCCGCGACCCGATCTTCGGCTACGGCCGTGTGAACGCCGCCGCCGCCATGACCGCCGCGCGCGGCTACGCCTCGGCTGTCGACAGCACCGCACCGAGCGCCGCCATCTCGGCGCCGCTGGGCAGCAGCTCGGTGTCGGGCCTGGTGCCGGTCAACGTCAGCGCCAGCGACAACGTGGGCGTGGCCCGCGTCGACCTGAAGGTGAACGGCACCGTGGTCGCCAGCGACAACGCCGCTCCGTACAGCTTCAGCTGGAACTCGGCCGGCGTGGCCAACGGCATGGCCAGCCTGGTCGCCGTTGCCTACGACGCCGCCGGTAACGCCGGCAGCTCCTCGACCGTCTCGGTCAACGTCGCCAACAGCACCACCAGCACCACGGTGACTGCGGACACCACCGCCCCGACCCTGGCCATCAACAACCCGGTCAACGGCGGCAGCGTGAGCGGCTCGGTGACGGTGAGCGTCAGCGCCTCGGACAACGCCGGCGCGGCTGGCATCACCAACAGCATCGCCATCGATGGCGCCGTCAAGGCGACCGGCACCGGCGGTTCGCTGGCCTACAGCTGGAACAGCAAGAAGTCGAGCAAGGGCACCCACAGCATCACCGCCACCTCGCGCGACCGTGCCGGCAACACGACCACCCGCACCATCAGCGTGACCGTGCGCTGATCGTCAAGGCAGCAGCAACAAGAATGGCGCCCTCGGGCGCCATTTTTTTATTGCGCGCCGCCTTGAGGCAGGGGGCGCCGCGCCACGCCTTCCTTCGTCATGACGACTGGCCGGATGCTGCCGTCGTCGTTGAAGACCAGGTGCTCGATCGCCATCTCGCGATGGTGGCCGTTGTCGGTGCCGAGAGGGCGGCGGTGGTAGGCGATATACCAGTCGTCGCTGCCCGGGATGTTGATCACCGAGTGATGACCCGCGCCTTTCGCCACCGTGCGGTCCTGGGCCAGGATCGTTCCGGCCCGCTTGAAAGGACCCGTAGGCGACTTGCCCATGGCGTAGGCGACGCGGTAGTCCGGTCCGGTCCATCCGCCTTCCGACCACATGAGGTAGTACACGCCCTTGCGCTTGACCATGAACGAGCCTTCCACGTATTCGGGATCGGGCGTGATTTCCTTGAAGGTGACGCCGTCCGGGAAAGGGACGAGGCTCAGCAGGTCGGGAGAGAGCTTGACGACATTGGCGTGCTTCCAGCCGCCGTAATACAGGTAGACCTGGCCATCGTCGTCCTTGAAGACCATCTGGTCGATCGGCTGGGCGCCGTGGTGGATCTTGTCGATCAAGGGACGTCCGAGGGCATCCTTGAACGGCCCCTGGGGCCGGTCGCTGACCGCCACGCCGATGCCGCCGGTCTGTCCGTCGCTCTTGATGTCGTTGGCCCCGAAGAACAGGTAGTACTTGCCGTTGTGCTCGATGCTGGAGGGCGCCCAGACCGCATACGCTGCCCAGCTGACGTTCTCGACATCGAGCACGTGCTCGTGCTTGGTCCAGTTCACCAGGTCCGGGGAGGAAAACGCGTTGATGAAGGTTTGCTTCAGATAGGGTTCCCAGATCAGCTTCGATTGCGCGCGCATCCGCATCTGCTCGGGTGTGAAGGATTTGGACTGCTCCGGCTTGCCGAAATGGTCCGAGTAGGTCGGGTAGATCCAGTAAGTCTTGCCGTAGATGCGGATCTCTGGATCGGCGTACCAGCCCGGAACGATGGGATTGGCTGCATCCACGGCGATGGCCGGAGCGATTGACGCGGCGAGCACCAGCGATCGCGTTATCAGGCGAGACATTCTTTTCATTGGCGAAGCTCCACGAGGTTCGGCTCTGGCCGATATTGACCTGGAAAATGAATTCTGCGCGCTCCCGGCGACAGCCTTAGAACTGCTCGTCCGGCCGCAAATAGCGCCACTGCCCCTGCGGCAGATCGCCCAGCTTGACCTTGCCGATCCGCACCCGCTTCAGGCCGATGACCTTCAGGCCAACCATGTCGCACATGCGGCGGATCTGGCGCTTGCGGCCTTCCTTCAGGGTAAAGCTGAGCTGGTCATCGTTCTGCCAGCGCACCTTGGCCGGCAGCAGCGGTTTCCCGTCCATCCACAGGCCATGGTTCAGTTTCTTGAGATCGGCGTCCGGCAGCTTGCCCGGCCTGGTGTATTGCACCCGCACCAGGTATTCCTTCTCGATCGAGGTGTCCTGGCCGATCAGCTGCTTGGCGATGCGGCCGTCCTGGGTCAGCACCAGCAGGCCGACCGAGTCGATGTCCAGGCGTCCCGCCGGCACCAGGCTGCGCAGCTGGGTGGGGTGGAATTGTTCGGTCGACGGATCGTCGGCCCAGCGGTTCTCCGGCTTGATCAGGGTGACCGCCGGCTGGTAGCCGTCCTCGGCCTGGCCGCTGACGTAGCCGACTGGCTTGTTGATCAGGACCGTGACGCGCTTCGATTGCTCGGCCGCGGCCTGGCGCTCGACCGTGATGCGCTGGGTGGGCAGCACCTTGCTTCCCAGTTCGGAAACCACCTTGCCGTCCACCCGCACCCAGCCTTTGGCGATCCATTCATCGGCTTCGCGGCGCGAGCACAGGCCGAGTTCGGACATACGTTTGGAGAGGCGGAGCGGTTCGGTCATCGGTAAAAACAGGGAAAAAGTCAGATTTTAAGGGCGTCCAGCAGGTCGGTCTCGAGCTGGACCTGGACGCGCGGGTTGTTCAGGGCGGCGCCGTCGATCAGGAACACGTCCTCGACACGCTCGCCCAGGGTCATGATCTTGGCCGTGTGCAGGTTGATGCGGTAGCGCTGCAGCACGCTGGCGATTGCATACAGCAGGCCGACGCGGTCGTTGGCGGCCACCGACAGCACGTGGAACTGGCCGCGTTCGTCGGGGCGCACGTCCACGGTGGGCGTGATCGGGAAGCTGCGCGACATGCGCGACAGGCGGCCGCGCATCGGCGGCGGCAGCGGTTCCTGCGACAGCAGCAGGGCGCACAGCTCGTGTTCGATCAGGCTGATGATGTCGCGGTAGCTGCCTTCGAAGCCTTCGGCCGTGATCAGGAAGCTGTCCAGCGCATAGCCGTGGCGCGTGGTGTGGATCTTGGCGTCCAGGATGCTGAAGTTCTTGCGGTCGAAGTAGCTGCAGATGCGCGCGAACAGGTCGGGGTGGTCCTTCAGGTACACCGCCACCTGCAGGCCTTCGCCGATCGGCGCCAGGCGCGCCCGCACCACGGGCTTTGCGCTGTCGACCTTGTCGTGCAGGGCGCGGGTCTGCCAGGCGATGTCGGACGCGTCGTGGCGCAGGAAGTAGGCGACGTCCAGCTGCTGCCACAAGGGCTCGTGCGCATCCTGGGGCAGGCCGAACAGGCGCAGGGTCGCCAGCGCCTCCTTCTGGCGCGTGCGCAGCTCGCGGTCGGCGGAATGCGGTTCGCCGCCCAGCACGCGCAGGGTCACGCGGTACAGGTCTTCCAGCAGCTTGCCCTTCCAGGCGTTCCACACCTTGGGGCTGGTGCCGCGGATGTCGGCCACCGTCAGCAGGTAGAGCGCAGTCAGGTGGCGCTCGTCGCGTACCTGGACCGCGAAGGCCGCGATCACGTCCGGGTCGGACAGGTCCTGCTTCTGGGCGACCGTGGACATGCTCAGGTGCTGCTCGACCAGGAACACCACCAGCTCGGTGTCTTCCTCCGACAGCCCGTGTTCGCGGCAGAAGTGGCGGGCGTCATCCATGCCGAGCTTGGAATGGTCGCCGCCGCGGCCCTTGGCGATGTCGTGGAAGAGGGCGGCCACGTACAGCAGCCAGCGGTCGCGGAAGTCGGCGATCAGCTGGCTGCAGAAGGGGTATTCGTGGGCGTGCTCCGGCATGGTGAAGCGGCGCAGGTTGCGCACCACCATCATGATGTGCTGGTCCACCGTGTAGACGTGGAACAGGTCGTGCTGCATCTGGCCGACAATCTTGCGGAAGGCCGGCAGGTAGCGGCCCAGGATGCCGAATTCGTTCATGCGGCGCAGGGCGTGCACCAGGCCCACGGGCGCCTGCAGGATGCGCAGGAACAGGGCCTTGTTGGCCGGATCCGCGCGGAAGCCCGTGTCGATGCGGGTGCGCGCGTGCCAGAGGGCGCGCGTCGTGCGCGCCGTCATGCCCTTGATGTCGGGGCGCTCGGTCATGGCCACGAAGATCTCGAGCACGCTCGAGGGCGTGCGCTCGAAGGTGTCGTCGGCGGCGATGTCGATCAGCCCGCCCACCTCGTTGAAGCGGGCGTTGATCGGCACGGCGGCCACCGGGTGCGGGAACAGCTGGGCCTCGATGTCCTGCAGCAGGATGGTGTTGAGCTGGGTGACCGTCTTGGCCGCCCAGTAGTAGCGCTGCATCAGGTATTCGCTGGCCCGGCGCGCGTTGGGGCCGTCGCCGTTCGAGGACAGGCCGAAGGTCTTGGCGATCGCGGTCTGGACATCGAACACCAGGCGGTCTTCGCGCCGCCTGGTGTGCAGGTGCAGGCGGATGCGGATGTCCTTGAAGGCGCGTTCCTTTTCCATCAGCTGGCGCGCTTCCATGCGCGTGATCAGGCCGCGCGTGGCCAGCTGGCCCCAGGATTCGGCCAGTCCCGCCGCCTTGGCCACCCACAGGATCACCTGCAGGTCGCGCAGCGCGCCCGGGCTCTCCTTGACGTTCGGCTCGAGCGCGAAGGCGGTGAATTCGTACTTGGCGTGGCGCAGGCGCATCTCGGCCGTCTTGGCCTGGAAGAAGGCTTGCGGGTCCATGGTCTCGCGGTAGCGCCGCTGCAGTTCCCCGAACAGCGCTTCGTCGCCGCACACCAGGCGCGCTTCCAGCAGGCTGGTCTGCACCGTGATGTCGGCGGCGGACTCCACCAGGCACTCGTCCACGGTGCGGATGCTGTGGCCGATCTCCAGGCCCAGGTCCCACAGCAGCTGGACCAGGGACTCCAGGCGCGCCTGGGTGATGGCGTCCGGCGGGTCCGCCAGGAGGATCAGCAGGTCGACGTCCGAATACGGGAAAAGCTCGCCGCGCCCGTAGCCGCCCACGCCCACCAGGGCGGTATGGGCCGGCAGGCCGGCCGCGCGCCAGGCGTCGGCCAGCACGCCGTCCACGCAGTGGCGCAGGTTGCGCAGCAGTTTTTCGGGCTTGCCGTCTTCATGGAAGGCCTGGAACACCTCCTGGCGTTCGGCCTTGAGGCGCTGGCGCAGCGCGCTGCGCGCGGAATCCAGGAGGGCGGCCTGTCCCATGGGCGATCCTCAGGCGGCGGCCGGGGCGGCGGCCTGCTCCAGCAGCGGCAGCACGATGCCTGGCGGCGGCGGGGTGCCGGCCGACTGGGTCAGGATCTCGAAGCCGGTCTCGGTGACCAGGATGGTGTGCTCCCACTGGGCCGACAGGCTGCGGTCCTTGGTCTTGATGGTCCAGCCGTCCTGCATTTCCTTGATCTCGCGGCGGCCCGCGTTGATCATCGGCTCGATGGTGAAGATCATGCCGGCTTCCAGCTTGTCCAGGGTGCCCGGACGGCCGTAGTGCAGCACCTGCGGCTCCTCGTGGAACACGCGGCCGATGCCGTGGCCGCAGAACTCGCGCACCACGCTGTAGCCGTGCTTTTCGGCGTGCTGCTGGATCACGTGGCCGATGTCGCCCAGGTGGGCGCCCGGCCTGACTTTGGCGATGCCCAGCCACATGCATTCATAGGTCACTTCCGACAGGCGGCGCGCCAGGATCGACGGTTCGCCCACGTAGAACATGCGGCTGTTGTCGCCGTGGAAGCCATCCTTGATGACGGTGACGTCGATGTTCAGCACGTCGCCGTTCTTGAGCACCTTGTCGCCCGGGATGCCGTGGCAGATCACGTCGTTGACCGAGGTGCAGATCGACTTCGGGAACGGGGTATAGCCCGGCGGGGCGTAGTTCAGCGGGGCCGGGGTGGTGCCCTGGACGTTGAGCATGTATTCGTGGGCCAGGCGGTCCAGCTCGCCGGTGCTCACGCCCGGCTTGACGAAGGGGGTGAGGTAGTCCAGCACTTCGGCGCCGAGGCGGCCGGCCAGGCGCATGCCTTCGATCTCTTCCGGGGTCTTGATGGAAATGGACATAAATAGGGGTGTCGTACTCTGAAAACGGTGAAGCCCGGAACGTGTCCAGGCGATATCGTTCCATTATAAAGGATGTCGCCGAGCCCCGTGGCATGGCCTCCAGGGGGCGGCGGACGGGAGGGGAGGCGTGCACGCTTGAAAAATGGGCCGAATCCCGCTAGAATCTCGGGTTGCTCGTGTTCGCATCGAGCAATGTTGTAAAAACAGCCTCGTTTTTACTGAATTTTTATAGAAATCGCGAGTGTGGCCGCCAAAGGGTGCCGATAAGGTGACTGGCCGCATTCAAGACCCAACCCTGGAGAATTACATGTCCGTTACTATGCGCGAAATGCTGGAAGCCGGTGTTCACTTCGGCCACCAGACCCGTTTCTGGAACCCGAAAATGGCTCCGTTCATCTTCGGTCACCGCAACAAGATCCACATCATCAACCTGGAAAAGACCATGGGTATGTACCAGGACGCGATGAAGACGATCAAGCAGATCGCCGCCAACCGCGGCACCATCCTGATGGTGGGCACCAAGCGCCAGGCGCGCGACATCATCGCCGCTGAGGCCCAGCGCGCAGGCGTGCCTTACGTCGACCAGCGCTGGCTGGGCGGCATGCTGACCAACTTCAAGACCATCAAGACCTCGATCAAGCGCCTGAAGGACATGGAAGCCGCGATCGAAGACGGTTCGGTCGAGAAGATGTCGAAGAAAGAAGCGCTGATGTTCTCGCGCGAACTGGTCAAGCTGCAGAAGTCGATCGGCGGCATCAAGGACCTGGGCGGCGTGCCGGACGCGATCTTCGTCGTCGACGTCGGCTACCACAAGGGCACCGTGACCGAAGCCGGCAAGCTGGGCATCCCGGTCATCGGCGTGGTCGACACCAACCACTCGCCGGAAGGCGTTACCCACATCATCCCGGGTAACGACGACTCGTCGAAGGCCATCACCCTGTACGCGCGCGGCGTCGCCGATGCGATCCTGGAAGGCCGCGCCAACGCCACCAACGAAGTCGTTGAGATGGTTAAGGCCGGCGGCGACGACTTCGTCGAAGTTTCCGAGCAGGCATAATTTGACGGCAGGCCGCACGGCCTGCCTGCAGTAGAAAGGGGGAGCCGTACCACGTGCCCCCCTTTTTTTAAGCACAAGATTTAGCAGAAATATATCGTTCGACTGTCCGCCGGACAGCCGGGCACCTGAACCAACATTTAGGAGAATACACATGGCAGCGATTACTGCAGCGATGGTGGGCGAACTGCGCTCCAAGACCGACGCACCGATGATGGAATGCAAGAAAGCACTGACCGAGGCCGATGGCGACATGGGCCGCGCGGAAGAGATCCTGCGCGTCAAGCTGGGCGGCAAGGCATCGAAGGCAGCTTCGCGCATCACCGCCGAAGGCGTGGTGGCGGCTTACATCGCCGGCAACGTCGGCGCGCTGGTCGAGATCAACAGCGAAACCGACTTCGTCGCCAAGAACGACGACTTCCTGGCCATGGCCAACCTGGCTGCACGCCTGGTCGCCGAAAAGAACCCGCTTGATGTCGACGCCCTGGCGAAGATCGAACACGAAGGCAAGACCTTCGACGACGTGCGTACGGCACTGATCGGTAAAATCGGCGAGAATATGACCGTTCGCCGCTTCCAGCGTTTCGAAACCACCGGCAAGCTGGCTTCCTACCTGCACGGCGCGCGCATCGGCGTGATGGTCGAGTTCGAAGGCGGCGACGAGCAAGTCGGCAAGGACGTGGCGATGCACATCGCTGCCATGAAGCCGGTCGCACTGTCGTCGGAGCAAGTGCCTGCTGAACTGATCGAAAAAGAGCGTTCGGTTGCCCAGCTGAAAGCCCAGGAAGACGCCGACAAGGCCGTCGCCGAAGGCAAGCAGCCGCAGTCGGCCGAGATCGTCGCCAAGCGTATCGACGGTTCGGTGCAGAAGTACCTGAAAGAAGTGTCGCTGCTGAACCAGGCGTTCGTGAAGAACGACAAGCAGTCGATCGAGCAGATGCTGAAGGCCGCCAACACCACCGTGAAGGCGTTCACCATGTACGTCGTGGGCGAAGGCATCGAGAAGAAGGTTGACGACTTCGCAGCTGAAGTTGCAGCACAGATGGCTGCTAGCAAGCAGTAATTGAAAAGCGGGCCGCAAGGCCCGTTTTTTTAAGGGGAAAGGTTTGTTGCGTGGCCGTGGTTGGGTTAGTGGCTGCGCTGGCAAACTTGGGTCCCGGCCTGCGCCGGGACGACGGCGCAGGAGATAACGGTGACCTCAAACAACGTCGTTCCGGCGAAGGCCGGAACCCAAGTTCGCGGCAACCCGGCAGCGCCTCACGCGCAGCGCCCCGTGAGCAGCACCCCATCTGGCAACAAGCGCAGATGAGACCGCAGCCCACGAGGCCGCGCGTCAGAACCGAATTCGTAAGCAACATCACATAGGAGCCGCTTCATCATGACAAAACCAGCCTACCAACGAGTCCTTCTGAAACTGTCTGGCGAAGCGCTGATGGGCGACGATGCGTTCGGCATCAACCGTGCGACCATCGACCGCATGGTGGCCGACGTGGCGGAAGTGGCGAATCTGGGCGTGCAGGTGGCGGTCGTGATCGGCGGCGGCAACATCTTCCGCGGCGTGGCCCCGGGCGCCCAGGGCATGGACCGCGCCACCGCGGACTACATGGGCATGCTCGCCACCGTCATGAACGCCCTGGCCCTGGCCGACGCCATGCGCCATGTCGGCATCACCGCGCGCGTCATGTCCGCGATCAGCATCGAACAGGTGGTCGAGCCCTACGTGCGCCCGAAAGCCCTGCAGTACCTGGAAGAGGGCAAGGTCGTCGTGTTCGCCGCCGGCACCGGCAACCCCTTCTTCACCACCGACACCGCCGCCGCCCTGCGCGGCTCGGAAATCTCGGCCGAGATCGTCCTCAAGGCCACCAAGGTCGACGGCGTCTACAGCGCCGACCCCAAGAAGGATCCGCACGCCACCCGCTACGAGTCGATTTCCTTCGACGAAGCGATCGCCAAGCACCTGCAGGTGATGGACGCCACCGCCTTCGCGCTGTGCCGCGACCAGAAGCTGCCGATCAAGGTGTTTTCCATCGTCAAGCCGGGCGCGCTGAAAGCCGTGATCATGGGCGAAGACGAAGGTACACTGGTACACGTTTAAGTTTTAGTTGAACAATCCGAAAGAAGAACAGGAGAGCAGCATGTCCTTAGCTGACGTCAAAAAGAACGCCCAGGATCGCATGACCAAGTCCATCGAGACCCTGAAGGCCAACCTCGCCAAGGTCCGTACCGGCCGCGCCCACGCCGGCATCCTCGACTCCGTCATGGTCGAATACTACGGCTCGCCGACCCCGCTGTCGCAGGTGGCGAACCTGACCCTGATCGACGCGCGCACCATCGGCGTGACCCCGTTCGAAAAGAAGATGGCCAGCACCATCGAGAAGGCGATCCGCGACTCCGACCTGGGCCTCAATCCCTCGAGCCAGGGCGACACCATCCGCGTGCCGACCCCGCCGCTGACCGAAGAGCGCCGCAAGGAAATGGTCAAGCTGACCAAGACCGAAGGCGAAGACGCCAAGATCGCCGTGCGCAACATCCGCCGCGACGCCAACGAAGCGCTGAAGAAGATGGTCAAGGACAAGACCGCTTCGGAAGACGAAGAGCGCCGCGCATCGGACGAAGTCCAGAAGCTGACCGACAAGTTCGTCGCCGAGATCGACAAACTGCTGGCGGAAAAAGAGAAGGACATCATGACCGTGTAAATACGGCTTGATGGTAGTTCTCGCGGACCGGCCCCGGCAGCTTGCCGCGGCCGGTCCGTGTACCTTATGATTGACCATTTTCCTTGCCGGCGACATGTGTTGCCGGCCGCAGCCCACTGGAAGTCATGATATTCAAAAGTTCGACCACCGCTGTCCCCGAAACGCCTAGTGTGCCGCGCCACATCGCGATCATCATGGACGGCAACGGCCGCTGGGCCACCAAGCGCTTCCTGCCGCGCGTCGCCGGCCACGTCAAGGGCGTGGAAGCCGTGCGCGGCGTCGTCGAGCGCTGCGTCGAACTCGGCGTCGAGTACGTCACCCTGTTCGCCTTCTCGTCCGAGAACTGGCGCCGTCCGGCCGAGGAAGTCTCGCTGCTGATGCGCCTGTTCGTCACCGCCCTCGAGCGCGAAGTCTCGAAGATGCACGCCAACAATATTCGCCTGAAAGTCGTGGGCGACCTGAGCCGTTTCGACCCCAAGCTGCAGGAGATGATCGCCGCCGCCGAGCGCCGCACCGCCAACAACACCCGCCTCACGGTCAGCGTGTGCGCCAACTATGGCGGACGCTGGGATATCATGCAGGCAACGAGCAAGATGGTGCAGGCCAACCCCGGGGTGACCGAATTCACCGAAGACATGCTGGCCCCGCACCTGGCCATGGCCTATGCCCCCGAGCCCGACCTCTTCATCCGCACCGGCGGCGAGGAGCGCATCTCGAATTTCCTGCTCTGGCAGCTCGCGTATTCCGAGCTGTACTTTACCCAGACCTTCTGGCCCGATTTCTCGCCTGAAGCGCTGGACGAGGCGATCGCATCCTTCCAGAAGCGCGAGCGCCGCTTCGGCCAGACCGGCGACCAAGTAGCGAAGAAGACCAACTGATGCTGAAAACCCGGATCCTCACCGCGCTCGTCCTGCTGGCAGTCCTGCTGCCGGTACTGTATTCCAACAATTTCACGGCGTTCGCGGTGGTGGCTTCGCTGTTCTTCGGGGCGGCGATCTGGGAATCCTTCCGCCTGTTCAATCCGGGCTCCGGCCGCGCGCTGCCGATCGCGCTGTTCTGGACCGCAGCTTTCGCCTACGCCTTCTTCCTGGCGCCCTCGACCGGTGCCTCGACCTTCTGGTTCGCCATCGGCGTGCTGCTGTGGGCTCTGCGCTTCGCGCCCTCGCTGAAGCTGGGCCTGCCGCCGCTCGAGAGCACGGCCAACACCATGCTCAGCCTGATCTACGCGATCTCGGTGGTGTCCTGCTTCGCCGCCATCGTCACCATGTTCCAGCACTCGGCGCTCTACCTGCTGTCGGTGATGGCCATCGTCTGGGCCGCCGACGTCTTCGCCTACTTCTCCGGCAAGGCCTTCGGCAAGCGCAAGCTGGCGCCGTCCATCTCGCCCGGCAAGTCCTGGGAAGGGGCGATCGGCGGCTGCATCGCCGTCCTGATCATCGCCGCGCTCACCGTGCTGTTCGGCGGGGAAGCCTTGGCCAATACTTTCGCGGTGCGCGTGCAGGCCGGCCTCGGCTGGCTCGGCATGTTCGCCGTACTCATCCTCATCGTCGCCGCCAGCATCGTCGGCGACCTGTTCGAATCCCAGCTCAAGCGCCGCGCCGGCATGAAGGACAGCAGCAACCTGCTGCCTGGCCACGGCGGCGTACTGGACCGGATCGACGCGCTCGTCCCGGTCCTGCCACTGGCTGCCCTGATCGGCGCCTGGCTCTAGAAGGAAGCAGATCATGCAACGCATTACCATCCTGGGCGCCACCGGCTCGATCGGCGCCTCGACCCTCGACGTGCTCGCCCGCCATCCGGAGCGCTACCGTGTCTACGCCCTCAGCGCGCACAGCCGCGTCGAGGAACTGGCGCAGGCCTGCCGCGTCCACCGCCCGCAGCGCGCCGTGGTCGGCACGCCGGAAGCGGCGGCCCGGCTGTCGGCACTGGTCGCGGACCTCGGCATCGCGGTCGAACACGGCGAACAGGCCCTGTGCGACATCGCTTCCAGCGACGACACCGACACCGTGATGGCCGCCATCGTCGGCGCCGCCGGCCTGGCGCCCACGCTGGCCGCCGCGCGCGCGGGCAAGAAGGTCCTGCTGGCCAACAAGGAAGCCCTGGTCATGTCGGGCCAGCTGTTCATGGACGCGGTCAAGGAGCACAAGGCGACCCTGCTGCCGATCGACAGCGAACACAACGCCATCTTCCAGTCGCTGCCGCAGCACTACGCGCGCGCGCCGGGCGCCGCGGGCGTGGCCAAGATCCTGCTGACCGCCTCGGGCGGCCCCTTCCTGAATCGCGCCGTCGAGACCCTCGGCGGCGTGACCCCGGAAGAGGCCTGCAAGCACCCGAACTGGGTCATGGGCCGCAAGATCTCGGTCGACTCGGCCACCATGATGAACAAGGGCCTGGAAGTGATCGAGGCCCACTGGCTGTTCGGCGCGCCGGCCGACCTGATCGAGGTCGTGATCCATCCGCAGAGCGTGATCCATTCGATGGTCTCCTACGTCGACGGTTCGGTGCTGGCCCAGCTGGGCAATCCGGACATGCGCACGCCGATCGCGCACGCGCTGGCCTTCCCGGAGCGGATCGCATCCGGCGTGGCCCAGCTCGACCTGACCACGATGGCGGCACTGCAGTTCCACAAGCCGGACTTCGAGCGCTTCCCCTGCCTGGCCCTTGCGTTCGACGCCCTGCGTGCGGGCGGCACCGCGCCGGCCCTGCTGAACGCCGCCAACGAAGTGGCGGTGCAAGCCTTCCTCGACCGCGCCATCGGCTTCCGCGACATCGACCGCGTCATCCGCCAGGTGATGGACGAGGTGGAGCACGGCCCGGCGCCCTCGATCGAGGCGGTGCTGGACCAGGACACGCGCGCCCGCGCGGCCGCCGCCGCCGCCATTGCTCGCCTGCGGGGATAAGCCATGAACCTGCTGTGGACGGTGCTGGCCTTCGTGCTGGCCCTCGGCCCGCTCATCATCATCCATGAGCTCGGCCACTACCTGGTCGCGCGCTGGTGCGGCGTCAAGGTGCTGCGCTTCTCGGTCGGCATGGGCAAGGTGGTGTGGTCGCGCCGCTTCGGCCGCGACCAGACCGAATGGGCGGTGTCGGCGCTGCCGCTGGGCGGCTACGTCAAGATGCTCGACAGCCGCGATCCCGAGACCGCGCCCAAGGACGAAACCGAATGGGACCGCGAGTTCACGCGCCAGAGCGTGTGGCGCCGCATCGCCATCGTCGCCGCCGGACCGATCGCCAACTTCCTGCTCGCCATCGGCCTGATGGCGGTGCTGTTCATGCACGGCGTCGAGGAACCCTCGGCGCGCCTGCGCGCGCTGCCGGAGAATTCGGTCGCCTACCAGGCGGGCGTGCGCGGCGGCGATACGGTGGTCGCGGTGAATGGTTCTCAGGTCGGCTCCTGGCCCGACCTGCGCTGGCAGGTGCTGCAGGCCGCCATCGAGAAGCGCGAAGCGCGCCTGGAAATGCGCGGCAAGCATGGCGGCGCCTACAGCGCCACCATCCCGAAGGAGGCCGTGGCCAGGCTCGACGTCGAAGGCGACGTGCTGGGCGGCCTGGGCCTCGACCTGTGGCGCCCGCAGCCGCGCGTCGACAAGGTGCTGCCTGGCGGGGCAGGGGAGCGCGCCGGCCTGCTGGCGGGCGACCTGGTCCTGCGCGCCGACGGCAAGGCCATGGACGACGGCATCGCCTTCATCGAAGCGGTGCGCGCCGCGCCCGGCCGCGCGCTGCAGCTGGAAGTCCAGCGCGGGTCCGGCGTTGTGAAGCTCGCGCTCACGCCGGAACGCGGCCCCGACGGCCGCGGCATGATCAAGGTCATGGTGGCCCAGGCGCCCGAGATGGTGACGGTGTCCTCCGGTCCCTTCGAGGCCGTGGCCAAGGGCGCCGAGCGCACCTGGGAGACCAGCGTCATGACCCTCAAGATGATCGGCAAGATGATCACGGGCGAAGCCTCGTGGAAGAACGTGACCGGGCCGATCACCATTGCCGACTATGCGGGACAGACCGCGCGCATCGGCCTGGTGAGCTATTTGCAGTTCATTGCATTTATTAGTATCAGCTTAGGAGTAATGAATTTGTTACCAATTCCAGTTCTGGATGGTGGCCATTTACTGTATTATTCGCTGGAAGTTTTGACCGGGCGTCCCCTTCCAGCGCGAGTCGGCGAGTTCGCACAGCGCGCCGGGGTCGGCCTGCTGCTCATGCTGATGGCGCTCGCCGTCTTCAATGACCTGGTGCGGCTGTTCTAGCGAAGCTCCCATGCACGCTGAATCCACCGGCAAAATAAAGAATGCTGTTACCGCGGTATTCGTAGGGTGGGCGGGTTCCCCGCCCACGCGGTGATCGTTATCGGCTCCGTCGCCATGCGCGATGATCTGGCCGCCAGCTATCACCGCGTGGACGGCATAGCCGTCCACCCTGCGCTTACTGCGCCAAGGAATATGTATTAATGACTGACCCTTTGATCCAGCCAATGAAATCACAACCAGATCGTTTCGCCCTGCCGTTCATCCGTCGCAGCCTGATCGGCGCAGCCGTGCTGGCCCTGTGCGCCGGTAACGCGCTGGCCGTCAACCCGTTCGTCGTCAAGGACATCCGGGTCGAGGGCATCCAGCGTACGGAAGCGGGCACCGTGTTCAGCTACCTGCCGGTGCGCGTGGGCGAGACCTTCGACGACGGCAAGGCGACCGCGGCGATCAAGGCCCTGTATGCGACCGGCTTCTTCAAGGACATCCGCCTGGAAGAAGAAAACGGCGTGCTGGTGGTGCTGGTCGAGGAACGTCCGGCGATCTCCACCGTCGATTTCACCGGCACCAAGGAATTCGAAAAGGACATGCTGGTCAAGGCGCTGAAGGAAATCGGCGTCGGCGAGACCAAGATCTTCGACAAGGCGTCGGTCGACCGCGCGGAGCAGGAGCTCAAGCGCCAGTACCTGTCGCACGGCCTGTACGGCGTCAAGATCACCACCACCGTCACCCCGATCGAACGCAACCGCGTGACGATCATGTTCAACGTCGACGAGGGCGACGTCGCCAAGATCAAGGGCATCAACATCGTCGGCAACAAGGCCTTCAGCGACAAGGAACTGCGCGAGCAGCTGCAGCTGTCGACCTCGGGCTGGTTCACCTGGTACTCCAAGGCCGACCAGTACTCCAAGCAGAAGCTGACCGGCGACCTGGAGACCATCAAGTCCTGGTACCTGAACCACGGCTACCTGGAAGCCAACGTGGAATCGACCCAGGTGTCGATCACCCCGGACAAGAAGGACATCTACCTCACCATCAACATCACCGAAGGCGAGAAGTACACCGTCAAGAGCGTGAAGCTGGAAGGCGAGATGTTCGGCCGCGAGGAAGAGCTCAAGCAGCTGATCCTGCTCCAGCCGGGCAAGACCTATTCGGGCGACCTGCAGGAAAACACCAACAAGCTGATCGCCGACCGCCTCGGCACCTTCGGCTACGCCTTCGCCAACGTGACGGCCAACCCGGAGATCGACCGCGAGAAGCGCGAAGTGGCCTTCACCTTCTTCGTCGATCCGGGCAAGCGCGCCTATGTGCGTCACATGAACATCTCGGGCAACACCGTGACCCGCGACGAAGTGATCCGCCGCGAATTCCGCCAGTTCGAAAGCTCGTGGTACGACGCCAACCGCGTCAAGCTCTCGCGCGACCGCGTCGACCGCCTCGGCTACTTCAAGGAAGTGAAGGTCGAGACGCCGGAGTCGCCGGGCACCTCGGACCAGGTGGACGTCAACATCGTGGTCGAAGAAAAGCCGACCGGTAACTTCATGATCGGCGGCGCGTTCTCGCAGGCCGAGAAGTTCACCTTCACGGCCTCGATCTCGCAGGCCAACTTCGCCGGTTCGGGCAACACCGTCGGCCTGGAACTGAACACCAGCAAGTACAACCGCACGATCGCGTTCTCGCAGACCAACCCGTACTTCACCGACGACGGCATTTCGCGCGCCTTCCAGCTCTACCTGCGCACCTCGCGTCCGCCGGCGCTGAACATCGGCTCCTACACCGTGCGCCAGACCGGCGGCAACCTGACCTTCGGCGTGCCGTTCTCGGAATCGGACACCGTCTACTTCGGCGCGGGCCTGGAGCGCACCCAGATCGAGACCGATACCACCTCGCCGGTCCTGTACCGCACCTTCGTGGCGCAGAACGGCGGCCCGTCGACCGGTGTCGGCAAGGCCACCACCAATGCGATCCCGCTGACCGCCGCCTGGGGCCGCGACACCCGCGACAGCGCGGTGACCCCGACCCGCGGCCGCTTCCAGCGCGCCAACCTCGAGATCGACGCCCTGGGCGACGCCAAGTACTACAGGGTGGTCTATGAGCATCAGTGGTACCGTCCGCTGACCCGCTGGATGACCCTGGCCCTGCGCGGCGAATTCGACTACGGCAAGGGCATCGGCGGCAACAGCTACCCGGTCTTCAAGAACTTCTACGCCGGCGGCATCGGCTCGGTGCGCGGCTACGAAAGCTCGTCGCTGGGCGTGGTCGACCCGACCTTCTACGACGCGGTCGGCGGTTCCAAGCGCGTGATCGGCAACGCGGAACTGCAGTTCCCGTTCCCGGGCAGCGGCACCGACCGCAGCCTGCGCTGGTTCACCTTCCTCGACGGCGGCCAGGTGTTCCAGGAAGAGGCCAAGATCCGTCCATCGGAATTCCGCTACTCGGCCGGTATCGGCCTGTCCTGGATTTCCCCGGTGGGCCCGCTCAAGTTGAGTTATGCTAAGCCTTTGAACGCCCTGCCGGGCGACCGCCTGGAACGCTTCCAGTTCCAGATGGGCACCGGCTTCTGACCAAGAGGCGCAAGGGCGTACCGAAAACCAGGATTGCGAGAGACTTATGCTGAAAAATCTGATTGCCTCGCTGCCGCGCGGACTCGTGATCGCCGCGCTGTGCGCCGCGCCGCTGGTCCAGGCGCAGGCCCAGGGGCAGGCCTACGGCTCCACCGGCCGCATCGGCTTCGTGTTCACCGAGCGCCTGATGACGGAATCGAAGATGGCCAAGGCGGCCGACGCCAAGCTGGCCGCCGAGTTCTCCAGCCGCCAGAAGACGGTCGAGGAAGCGGCGGAGCGCTTCAATGCGGCGCGCAAGAAGTTCGAGTCCGAGGCGAACAACCTGAGCGAGGGCGAACGCAACCGCCGTACGCGCGACCTGATCAACATGGAAGCCGACTGGAAGCGGATGCACAACCTGTTCCAGGAAGACCTCATGCAGCGCAAGAACGAAGAGCGCGCGGCGATCGCCCAGCGGGCCTACAAGCTGCTGGAGCAGGTCGCGGCCGAGGAAAGGCTGGACGCCGTGCTGGCCGAGGCGGCCTGGGTCAGCCCGCGCATCGACATCACGGACAAGATCCTCAAGCTGCTCGACGCTTCGAAGTGATGCCGGGCTGCGCACCGATTTGAATTTGTTTGACTAAGACAGGAAAGACCGAGATGGGCATTCGACTAGGCGATTTGGTCGAGCGCTTCGGCGGACAACTGGCGGGCGACCCGAACCTCGAGGTTCAAGCGATCGCTCCCCTGGACAGCGCCGGCGCTTCGCACATCAGCTTCCTCAGCAACAGCAAGCTGCGCGCACTGGCCGCGCAGAGCCAGGCGGCGGCCCTGATCCTGTCGCCGCTGGACGACCCGGCCGTGGCCGCGACCTATGAAGGCGCGCGCATCGTCACCACCAACCCCTACGCCTACTTCGCGCGCACCGCGCAGTACTTCGTCTCGCTGAGCGAAGCCGCACCAAGCCCGGGCGTGCATCCGAGCGCCGTGGTGGCTCCGGGCGCCGTGGTCGATCCCACGGCCCATGTCGGCGCCAACGTGACGATCGAGGAGGGCGCTGTGATCGGCGCCCATGCGGTGATCGACGCCGGCTGCTACATCGGGCGCGAAGCCGCGATCGGTGAGGGCACCCACTTCTTCGCCAACGTGACTTTCCATGCGCACTGCCGCATCGGCAAGCGCGGCATCGTGCATTCGGGCGCCGTGATCGGCACCGACGGCTTCGGCTTCGCCGTCGAAGGCGGCGTCTACATCAAGATCCCGCAGACCGGGCGCGTGCTGATCGGCGACGACGTCGACATCGGCGCCAATACCTGCATCGACCGCGGCGCGCTGGCCGACACCATCATCGAAGACGGCGTCAAGCTCGACAACCAGATCCAGATCGGCCACAACTGCCACATCGGCGCGCATACCGCGATGGCGGGCTGCGTGGGCGTGGCCGGCAGCGCGAAGATCGGCAAGCACTGCACCTTCGGCGGCGCCGCCATGGTGCTCGGCCACCTTGAGATCGTGGACAACGTCCATATCTCCTCGGGCAGCATGGTGTCGCGCTCGGTGCTCGAACCTGGCCAGTACACCGGCTTCTACCCGCTGGCCAAGAACGCGGAATGGGAACGCAGCGCCGCCATCGTGCGCAACCTGGGCGCGATGCGCGAGAAAATCCGTTCGCTTGAAAAAACAATCAAAACCCTGACAGAACAAAAATGACGACTGAATCCAAAATCCTCGACATCACCCAGATCAAGGAATACCTGCCGCACCGCTATCCGCTGCTGCTGGTCGACCGTGTCGTGGACTACGAACTGGGCAAGACCATCACCGCCATCAAGAACGTGACCGTCAACGAAGAATTCTTCAACGGCCACTTCCCGCACAAGCCGGTGATGCCGGGCGTGCTGATGGTCGAGGCGCTGGCCCAGACCGCGGCGATCCTGTCCTTCATGACCATGGGCGTGAAGCCGGACGAGAATTCGGTGGTCTACTTCGTCGGCATCGACGGCGTGCGCTTCAAGCGTCCGGTCGAGCCGGGCGACCAGCTCAAGATGGACGTCGAGATCCTGCGCACCTCGCGCGGCATCTGGAAGTACAAGGCGGTGGCCAGCGTCGACGGCAAGGTGGCCGTGGAAGCGGAACTGATGTGCACCATCCGCGCCAACGAATCTGCAGGACAGTAAGATGAGCAAGATCCATCCAAGCGCGATCGTCGATCCCAAGGCCGAGCTGGACAGCTCGGTCGAGGTCGGCCCGTATTCGATCATCGGCCCCAATGTGCGCATCGGCGCAGGCACGGTGGTGGGCCCGCACGTGGTCATCGAAGGCCACACGACGGTCGGCAAGGACAACAAGTTCTTCCAGTTCTGCTCCATCGGCGGCGCGCCGCAGGACAAGAAGTGGAAGGGCGAGCCGACCCGCCTGGAAATCGGCGACGGCAACACCATCCGCGAATTCGTCACCATGAACCTGGGCACCGCCCAGGATGAAGGCGTGACCCGCCTGGGCGACGACAACTGGATCTCGGCCTATGTCCACCTGGCGCACGACTGCCAGGTCGGCAGCCACACGATCTTCTCGAACAACGCCCAGCTGGCCGGCCACGTGCACGTGGGCGACCACGCCATCCTGTCGGGCTATGCGGGCGTGCACCAGTTCTGCAAGATCGGCGCCCACGCTTTCGTCGGCATGTACACCAGCCTGACCCAGGACGTGCCGCCCTTCGTGCTGGTCTCGGGCAACCCGGCCGGCGCGCGCGGCGTCAATATCGAAGGCCTGAAGCGCCGCGGCTTCACCCGCGAGCAGATCGACGGCATCCGCACCTCCTACAAGCTGATTTATCGTTCCAACCTGACCCTGGAAGAAGCCAAGGCCGCGCTGCTCGCCGAAGAATCGGCGGCAACCGGCGCCGCCGGCGACATCCGCGCCATGCGCGAATTCCTCGACACCGCCACCCGTGGCATCGTCCGCTAACTGTTCGCTGGCCCTGGTCGCCGGCGAGGCTTCCGGCGACATGCTGGCGGCGCGCCTGCTGGCCGGCCTGCGTCCGCACCTGCCGAACGCCCGTTTCCAGGGCATCGGCGGGCCGCGCATGATCGAGCAGGGAATGGTGAGCGACGTGCCGATGGAGACCCTGACGGTGCGCGGCCTGTTCGAGGTGATTCCGCGCTATCGCGAACTCAAGCGCATCCAGAACACCCTGCGCGACCGCCTGCTGGCGGAGCCGCCGGCCGCCTTCATCGGCGCCGACTATCCGGGCTTTAACCTCGGCCTGGAAGAGCAGCTGCGCGCGGGCGGCATCCCGACCATCCACTTCATCAGTCCCCAGATCTGGGCCTGGCGCGGCGGGCGGATCAAGAAGATCAAGCGCGCGGTCTCGCACATGCTCCTGATCTTCCCCTTCGAGGAAGCGATCTACCGCCAGGCCGGGGTGCCGGCCACCTACATCGGCCATCCGCTGGCCGAGATGATCCCCTTGAAGCCGGATGTCGCGGCGGCGCGCCGCCAGCTCGGGATCGCCGAGGATGCGCGCATGGTCACCGTCATGCCGGGCAGCCGCATGGCCGAGCTGAAGTACCTGGCCGAGCCTTTCGTGCGCGCGGCCGGGCTGCTGCACGCGCGCGACCCCAAGCTGGTCTTTGTCGTCCCGATGGCGGGCGAGCGCCAGCGCGCCTATTTCACCGAGATCGTGAACAAGGCCGGGCTGGGCGATGTGCCGCTGCAACTCGTCGACGGCGAGTCGCACGCGGCGATTGCGGCCGGCGATGCGGTGCTGGTAGCATCGGGGACAGCGACCCTGGAAGTGGCGCTGTTCAAGAAGCCGATGGTGATTGCCTACAAGGTCATGCGCGCCTCGTGGGAAATCATGCGGCACATGGGCTACCAGCCCTGGATCGGCCTGCCGAACATCCTGGCGCGCGAATTCGTGGTGCCGGAATACCTGCAGCACGCCGCCACGCCGGAAGCGCTGGCCGACGCCGTCTGGCGCCAGCTCGACGACCCGGCGGGCTGCGAGCGGCTGGCGCGGCGCTTTACCGACATGCACCACAGCCTGCTGCGCAACAGTGCGCAGGAGAGTGCGGAAGCGGTGCTCCGGGTGATCGGCATGCGCTGAGCGCAAGACGCTGAGTAGAAAGCGATGAGTAGAAAGAAAGTCAACCTGTATCCCGGCCTGCCGCCGCGGCTGCGCCCCTTCACCGACGCGGACATCGTCTGCGGCGTGGACGAGGCCGGGCGCGGCCCGCTGGCCGGCCCCGTGTATGCGGCCGCGGTCATTCTCGACCCCAGGCGCCCGATCGACGGCCTGCGCGACTCCAAGAAGCTGACCGAGGCGCGCCGCGACGAGCTCGCGCCCCTGATCAAGGAGCATGCGCTGGCCTGGGCGATCGCCGAGTGCTCGTGCGAAGAGATCGACAGCCTGAACATCCTGCACGCGACCATGCTGGCGATGCGCCGCGCGGTGGAAGCGCTGCAGACCCTGCCGACCATCGCCCTGATCGACGGCAACCGCTGTCCGACAATGGATGTGCGCGCGCACGCGGTGGTGGAAGGCGACGACAAAGTGCACGCCATCTCGGCCGCCTCGATCCTGGCCAAGACCGCGCGCGACGCCGAGCTGGTGCGCCTGCATGCGCTGTATCCGCAGTACGGCTTCGACCAGCACAAGGGCTACTCGACCCCGCTGCACCTGCAGCAGCTGCGCGCCCATGGTCCGTCGCCGGTGCACCGCCGCTCGTTTGCGCCGGTGCGCTCTCTGCTGCAGGCGGATTTCTTCGCCGAGCCCGAAGGCTTTCCTGCATGAAGACGATCACTTCACGCGACAACGCCTTCTACAAGGACCTCAAGCAGCTCGCCACCAGCTCCCAGGCCCGCCGCAAGGTCGGCCAGAGCCTGCTGGACGGCGTGCACCTGTGCCAGACCTGGCTCGACCTGCGGGGCGCACCCGACCACTGCGTGGTCTCGGAAGCCGCGCTGGGCAACCCGGAAGTGGCCGCTATCGTGGCCCGCTGCGACGACCTGCGCGCGCCGGTGACGGCGCTGCCGGACGCGCTGTTCAAAGCGGTCAGCCAGGTGGAGCACGGCGTGCACCTGGTGTTCGTGGTCGCCACCCCGCGCCCGTCCAAGCCGGCCGGCCTTGTGGACGCCAGCGTGCTGCTGGACGGCGTGCAGGATCCCGGCAATGTCGGCTCGATCCTGCGCAGCGCGGCGGCGAGCGGCATCAAGCAGGTGTACTGCAGCCCCGGCACGGCCTTCTGCTGGTCGCCCAAGGTGCTGCGCGCGGCCATGGGCGCCCACTTCGTGCTCGACATCTTCGAGAACGTCGAGCTCGCGGCGCTGGTGAAGGAGGCGAAGGTACCGGTGCTGGCCACCAGCGGCTACGCCAGCGAATCGCTGTACACGATGGACCTCGCGGCGCCGGTGGCCTGGGTGCTGGGGCATGAAGGGCAGGGCGTCTCGGGCGAGCTGCTGGAGCTGGCCACGCACCGGGTCGCCATTCCGCACGACGGCCAGGTGGAATCGCTGAACGTGGCCGCCTGCGCCGCGGTGTGCTTCTTCGAGCAGCTGCGGCAGCGCCGGCACGGCAGACAGGCATAGACGGCGGCGCGCGCTCGGGGTAATGTTGCACCTGAGGGTGGAACCGAGCTGAACTGGAGTAAGGATGGACATCGCGCATTTGCATTTTCTGGTGGCGGAAGCCGACACGGCGCAGCGCCGGACGCTGGTGGAGCTGCTCGGGCAGCTGGGGGCCAGTCAGGTGACGGACGTGCCCGACGGGCACATCGCCATGCAGAGCCTGGATCCGGCCCTGGGCCCGGCGGTGCACATCGCCGTCGTCGACCTGGCCTTGCCCGGGATGGATGGGCTGGAGCTGATCCGCAACCTGGGCACGGCCGGCTCGCCGGTGCGCCTGGTTGTCACCGGGGCCCAGCCGGCCGGCCTGCTGTTCTCGGTGGAGACCCTGGCCCAGGCCTATGGCGTGGACCTGCTGGGCACGATCTCCAAGCCGGTCACGGCGGCCAAGCTCAAGCCCCTGCTCGACAACTACGCGCCGCTGCCGAAGCACGATGCGCGCGCCGAAGGGCCGCGTTTTTCCTTCCAGGAGATCGGCATCGGCCTGCAGAAGCGCCAGTTCGAACCCTTCTTCCAGCCCAAGATCGAGCTCGCCACCGGCCAGGTGAAAGGCCTGGAAGCCTTTGCGCGCTGGCGCCATCCCGAGCACGGCGTGCTGGGGCCGACTTCCTTCATCGACGCGCTGGTCGAAAGCGGGCGGGTGGACTTCCTGGACTGGAGCATGATCGAGATGTCGGTGCAGCAGTGCCGCGTGTTCCACGACAAGGGCATCCCGATCTCGATCTCGCTGAACATTGCCCCCGAGACGCTGGGCCATCCCAACTTCGTGCGCCAGATCACGGGTTGCCTGAGCCGTCACAAGGTGATGCCGGACTACGTGACTTTCGAGATGAGCGAATCCTCGGTGCTGAACACCGACCCGCACTTCATCGAGCGCCTGGTGCGTCTGCGGATGATGGGTTTCGGCCTGGCGATCGACGACTACGGCACGGGCCGTTCCAACCTGCAGCTGCTGGCGCGCATCCCCTTCTCGGAATTGAAGATCGACCGCAGCTTCGTCGACGGCGCCTCCAAGCGCCGCCCGCTGGGTACGGTCCTGCGCTCCTGCCTGGGCCTGGCGCACAGCCTGGACCGCATGTCGGTCGCGGTCGGCGTCGAGACGCGCCAGGACTGGGACTTCCTGCAAGACCTGGGCTGCACCTACGCCCAGGGCTACCACATCGCCAACCCCATGGAAGCCGCCGCCTTCCCCGGCTGGCTCGAAGACTGGCGCCACTTCTTCTAAATAGGGTCAGAGTCGAATTGTTGGGAAATTCTCCAGAATTGCCAAACAATCCGACTCCGACCCCATTTGCCCATACTCCATTACCCCGACAATAAATCAGGGTCAGAGTCGAATTAAATGACAACATTGGGGAATTTCCCAACAATTCGACTCTGACCCTATTTATTTTTGCCGCATTAAAGCAGTCTCGTCAGGCTGGAAAATTCCTAGCCGGAATATAAGCCAAGCTCAAGGGCGCTTATCGCGCTAAGACCAGCCGAAATAAATTAGGGTCAGAGTCGAATTATTGGGAAATTTCTCAGAATTGCCAAAGAATTCGACTCCGACCCTCTTTGTTCAGGCTTCGCTTTTCTCATCAACAAGCAGGGTCGGAGTCGAATTGTTTGGCAACTTCGGGTAATTGCTCAACAATTCGACTCTGACCCCGGTGTTCCCCGCTGTTCAGGCGCGGAGCGGCTGGGGAGGGAGTTGCTGGGAGAGGGCGAGGCTCGCGGCTTCGTGGTCGAGGGGGCGGAAGAAGTAGTAGCCTTGCACGAAGTCGCTCCCCATCTCGCGCAGGATGTCGACCTCGGCGTTCGTTTCGACGCCTTCCGCCACCACGTCCAGCCCCAGCGCGCGCGCCAGCATGACCACCACGCCGGCGATCTCGCGCTTGTCGGCGTGGCTGTCCATCGCGCTCACGAAGGAACGGTCGATCTTCAGGGTGTCGATCGGCAGGCGCCGCAAATGGCTCAGCGACGAATAGCCGGTGCCGAAGTCGTCCAGGCTCAGGCGCACGCCCAGGGCCTTCAGCTGCTGGAAGATGGCCAGCGCATGCTCCGGGTCGGCCATCACCGCGCTTTCCGTCAGCTCCAGTTTCAGGCTGCCATGCGCAATGCCGGTGTCGGCCAGCACGCGCGTGACCATGTCCACCAGTTCGCCGTCGGTCAGCTGGATCGCGGACACGTTCACGCTCATGCTCAGCGAGCTTGAACCGGCGTCCTGCCAGGCGCGCAGTTGGCGGCAGGCCTGCTCCAGCACCCAGCCGCCGATCTGGCCGATCAGGCCCACTTCCTCGGCCACCGGAATGAATTCGACCGGCGAGATCATGCCGAGCACCGGATGGCGCCAGCGCAGCAGCGCTTCGAAGCCGCGGATCATGCCATCCTGCGGCGAGACGATCGGCTGGTACTGCAGGAAGAACTGCTGGCCCGGCAGCGCCAGGCGCAGTTCCGCCTCCAGGGTCAGGCGCCGCAGCGCGCCTTCCTGCATGGTCTGGTCGAACATCATCCAGCGCGCGCGCCCGTTCTGCTTGGCGTGGTACATCGCGATGTCGGCGTCGCGCAGCATCACCTGCACGTCGCTGTAGCCGCTCGAACTCATGGCGATGCCGATGCTGGCCGTCACATACACCTGGTGCTGCCCGATCTGCAGCGGCGCCGCCAGGGCCTTCAGGAGGCGCTCGGCGATGCGGATCGGCGTGGCGGCGTCGCTGACGCTGTCGATCAGGATGGTGAATTCGTCGCCGCCCAGGCGCGACACGACGTGGTGGTCGCCGCCAAGCGCGTCGCGCATCACCATGTCGCGCATGACCATATCCGTCTCGCGCAGGCAGGCCGTCAGGCGCCGCGCCGTGGCGACGATCACCTGGTCGCCCGCGCTGTGCCCCAGGCCGTCGTTGATCGCCTTGAACCGGTCCAGGTCCACGAACAGTACGGCGAACTGGTACTCGGGCATGCGTTTGGAGCGCATCAGGAAGTGCTCGAGCCGGTCGAGGAAGAGCTTGCGGTTGCCCAGCTCCGTCAGCGGATCGTGCAGGGCGTCGTGCAGCAGGCGTTCCTGGGCGCGCCGCCGTTCGATCACGCGTCCCAGCTGGGTGCCTACCTGGGCCATCAGGCGCAGCATGCCATCCGCCGGCGTCTGGCGCTCGAGCCCGAAGAATTCGAGCACGGCCACCACCTCGGTCCCGATCACCACCGGGAAGGCGAACAGCGAGGCCATGCCGACGTTCACCAGCACCGGCAGGCGCGGCAGGTCGGCGAGCGTCGCTTCGCCGACGTTGACCGTGGCCGGCGCCGCCGTGGCCAGCACCTTGCCCGGCAAACCGACCCCGCTCGTGAAGACACTGGCTTCGGTCTCCGCGCGCAAGCGGTCGAAACGTCCGCCGCCGTCGTCGTGCCAGACGGCCGTCGAATCGAGCGCCGCGTCGTGGGTGGTCACCAGCAGCAGGTGCCCCAGCGGCCAGCCGGTATAGCGGCACACCGCCTCCAGCGCGTGGCGCATCGCGTCTTCCACGCTGGCGGCTTCGTTGGATGCGACCGCGATGCTCTCCAGCAGGGCGATCTCCTGCTGGCGCTGGAACAGGTCGCGCAGGCCGCGCTCGGCGATGGCTTCCGCTTCCTGGCGCGCCGCGACCTCGCGCTTCAGGCGCCGCTGCAGGCGCGCGATCTCGGCGGCCGCGTCGACCTCGGATGCGCCGCCGGCGCCGGACATGGCTGCGTTCACTTGGCGAAGCGCACGTGGAACACGCACTTGTCGGCGTGTTCGTGCATGCACTGGGACTGGTGCACGTCGGCCTGCTCGCCGAAGTGCGAAGCCGCGCCCTGCATGAAGCCCTCGGCCAGCGCGCACAGCTTGCGCTGCGAGTTGTAGCCGATGACCAGGGTCTCGTTGCTGCTGGTGTCGAAGTCGAATACCGGCGGCGTGGCGCCCGGATAGAGCTTGCGCACTTCCGGGTGGATCAGGTTGTTGAGGGTCAGCAGGAAGCTGCGCGCGCTGGTGTGCGGCGCGAAGAAGCCCGGATAGCGCTGCACCAGGATGGGCATGGCGCGCCGTCCGAACCAGCGCAGCACGTCCTGGGGCGGAATGTTCAGCGCCGCCGAGGCCACTTCGACCAGGCGGAACACCTCGGCGTCGTCGTAGCTGCCGAGCGATGTATACGCGCCATCGAGCCCGGCGTCGTCGAGCAGGCGATCCCAGGTGGCCTCGCCGAACTCGGTCGTGACCGCTTCCTCGAGGAGATTGAAAACGATGCCTTTCATGGGATGCCTCTAAATCAATACGTGCACGAATTTTACACGTAGATTGCTTTTATATCTCAGAGGCAACACCAATTCGGCGAACCGGCACAGGTTCAAAACCGGAACACGTGGCATTCCGACCACACCTGTTGTCAATCGATCAGTATTCCCGGCGGTCGGGCTTGATCTCTTGCAGGATCGTGGTGGCGATTTCCTCGATCGACTTGGTGGTCGAGGACAGCCAGCGGATGCCTTCGCGCTTCATCATCGCTTCGGCCTCGTTGACCTCGTAGCGGCAGTTCTCGATCGACGCATATTTGCTGCCGGCGCGGCGCTCGTTCCGGATCTGCGACAGGCGCTCGGGCGTGATGGTCAGCCCGAACAGCTTGCTCTTGAACGGCGGCAGCGAGGAAGGCAGCTTGCCGCGTTCGAAGTCGTCCGGAATCAGGGGATAGTTGGCCGCCTTCAGGCCGTACTGCATCGCCAGATAGAGGCTGGTCGGGGTCTTGCCCGAGCGCGACACGCCCACCAGGATCACGTCCGCCTCGGCCAGGTTCTTGTGCGACTGGCCGTCGTCGTGCGCCAGCGAGAAGTTGATCGCCTCGATGCGGTTCTTGTATTCCTCGGTATCCACCGCGTTGTGGATACGCCCGATGGTATGGGTCGACTTGACGCCCAGTTCCTGCTCGAGCGGCGAGACGAAGGTCTGGAACAGGTCCATGTGCATGCCGTTCGCGGCCCGGATCACGCTCGACAGGTCGTGCTTCACCAGGGTCGAGAACACGATCGGCCGCTGGCCGTCGCGCGCGAAGCTTTCGTTGATGCGGCGCGCTGCGTCGTAGGCCTTGTCGATCGAGTCGATGAAGGGAATGCGGATCTGGCGGAAACGCATCTCGAACTGGCTCAGCACGGCATGGCCGAAGGTCTCCGCCGTGATGCCGGTGCCGTCGGAGACGAAGAACACGGTGCGCGACGAAGGGGTCAGGGAGGAGCGGATTTCTTCGGTCATGGGTCGGAACGCAGGTGGAAATGACTAACCAGGTGACAAGCATATAAGCTTATGTGCTGTACATCATCCGGTCACAGGTTAAAATGCTTGGCAACGGACATGCATTGTGCTGCACGGCGGACAGAATAACAAGAACACATCTCCGCTGCCCCGCACTTGCGCCAACAGGTTTCTATCATCAAGTAAGGGTGTTTTACCATGACTAACCTAGCAACTGGAGTGTTGAAGGAGCCTGACCAGGCGGGCCGCGCGGACAAGGTCTACGTGGCGTCGTTCGAGAACCTGCGCATGACCGACGTCGAGTCGGTCGGCGGCAAGAACGCCTCGCTCGGCGAGATGATCAGCCAGCTGGCCGGCGCCGGCGTGCGCGTGCCGGGCGGCTTCGCCACCACGGCGGACGCCTTCCGCGACTTCCTCAGCCATAGCGTCAATGGCGGACCGTCGCTCGCCGACCGCATCGCCACCCGCCTCGAAACGCTCGACGTCGACGACGTGCGCGCGCTGGCCGCAGCCGGCGCCGAGATCCGCCAGTGGATCATCGACACCCCGTTCCAGCCGCGCCTGGAGCAGGAGATCCGCGCCTTCTACGAGCGCCTGGTGGCCGGTTCGAGTACCGAAGTCTCGTTCGCCGTGCGTTCCTCGGCGACCGCCGAAGACCTGCCGGACGCCTCGTTCGCAGGCCAGCAGGAGAGCTTCCTGAACGTGGTCGGCATCGACAACGTGCTGGAAGCGATGAAGCACGTCTTCGCCTCGCTGTACAACGACCGCGCGATCTCCTACCGCGTGCACAAGGGCTTCACCCACGCCGAAGTCGCGCTGTCGGCCGGCGTGCAGCGCATGGTCCGTTCGGACCTGGGCTCATCGGGCGTGATGTTCACCATCGACACCGAATCGGGCTTCAAGGACGTGGTATTCGTGACCTCGAGCTACGGCCTGGGCGAGACCGTGGTGCAGGGCGCCGTCAATCCGGACGAATTCTACGTGCACAAGCCGATGCTCGCGCAGGGCAAGTCGCCGGTCATCCGCCGCAACATCGGCTCCAAGCTGATCAAGATGGAGTTCACCAGCGAGGCCAAGGCCGGCCGCTCGGTCAAGACCGTGGACGTACCGATCGAACTGCGCAACCGCTACTCGCTGCTCGACTCCGAAGTCGTCGAGCTGGCGAAGTACGCCGTCATCATCGAGAACCACTACGGCCGTCCGATGGACATCGAGTGGGGCAAGGACGGCCGCGACGGCCAGCTGTACATCCTGCAGGCGCGTCCGGAAACCGTGAAGTCGCAGGAAAAGGCGAGCGACGCCCAGCAGCGTTTCAAGCTCAAGGGCTCGGGCACCGTGCTGACTTCCGGCCGCGCGATCGGCCAGAAGATCGGCGCCGGCCCGGTGCGCGTCATCACCGACCCGTCGGAGATGGAACGCGTGCAGCCGGGCGACGTGCTGGTGGCCGACATGACCGACCCGAACTGGGAACCGGTCATGAAGCGCGCCGCCGCCATCGTCACCAACCGCGGCGGACGTACCTGCCACGCGGCGATCATCGCCCGTGAACTGGGCGTGCCGGCGGTCGTGGGCTGCGGCGACGCCACCGAGGCGCTGAAGGACGGCACCTTCGTGACCGTGTCCTGCGCCGAAGGCGACGAAGGCCGCATCTACGACGGCATCCTCGAAACCGAAGTGACCGAAGTCTCGCGCGGCGCGCTGCCGCCGCTCAAGACCAAGATCATGCTCAACGTCGGCAATCCGCAGCTGGCCTTCGACTTCCAGTCGGTGCCGAACGGCGGCGTCGGCCTGGCGCGCCTTGAGTTCATCATCAACAACAACATCGGCGTGCACCCGAAGGCCATCCTCGAGTACCCGAACATCGACGCCGACCTGAAGAAGGCGGTGGAGTCGGTGGCCCGCGGCCACGCTTCGCCGCGCGCCTTCTACGTCGACAAGCTGGCTGAAGGCGTGGCGACCATCGCCGCCGCCTTCTGGCCGAAGCCGGTCATCGTGCGTCTGTCGGACTTCAAGTCGAACGAGTACAAGAAGCTGATCGGCGGTTCGCGCTACGAGCCGGACGAAGAAAACCCGATGCTGGGCTTCCGCGGCGCCGCGCGCTACCTGGCCGAGGACTTCGCCGAGTCCTTCGAGATGGAATGCATGGCCATGAAGCGCGTGCGCGAAGAGATGGGCCTGACCAACGTCGAACTGATGGTCCCGTTCGTGCGTACCCTGGGCCAGGCCGAGGCGGTCGTGAACCTGCTGGCCAAGTACGGCCTGAAGCGCGGCGAGAACGGCCTGCGCCTGATCATGATGTGCGAGGTGCCGTCCAACGCCATCCTGGCCGAGCAGTTCCTGCAGTACTTCGACGGCTTCTCGATCGGCTCGAACGACCTGACCCAGCTGACCCTGGGCCTGGACCGCGACTCGGGCATGGAACTGCTGGCCAAGGACTTCGACGAGCGCGATCCGGCCGTGAAAGCCATGCTGTCGATGGCGATCAAGGCTTGCCGGGAGCAAGGCAAGTACATCGGCATCTGCGGCCAGGGCCCTTCGGACAATCCGGACTTCGCGGTCTGGCTGATGGAGCAGGGCATCGAGTCGATGTCGCTGAACCCGGACTCGGTGATCGATACCTGGCAGAAGCTGGCGTCGATGTAATCGAGGCCGTGCGATCGCAGGTGTATTGCTTCTAAGTAAGGCAAGTCTTCCCCAGTCGTGGCTGCAGGTGCTACACTGGGGAGAATGATTTCGTTGCCGCTTAGACCACTATCAAAACGACTCGCACGAATTCGCAAAACCCTCGCTACCCGTTTCGGGTGACGGGGGTTTTTTCATTTACAGCCCTGGAACGAGGAGACGCACATGTCCGACTGGACGATCTGGCTGATTGGCGCCGGCATCCTGGTGATTGCCGAGCTTTTCACCGGGACCTTCTACCTGCTCATGATCGCGCTGGGCCTGTGCGCCGGCGCGCTGGCGGCGCTGGCCGGCCTGAGCGGTCCGTTGCAGACGCTGGTTGCGGCCGCCGTCGGCGTCGCGGCCACCCTGGTGCTGCGCCGCAGCCGCTTCGGCAAGGCCGCACGCAAGGGGGACCAGGCAGCCAATGACCCCAACATGAACCTCGACATCGGCCAGCGCGTCAGCGTGCCGCAGTGGCAGGGAAGGCGCGCGCGCGTGATGTACCGCGGCGCGCTGTGGGACGTCGAGCTGCGCCCCGGCGCCTCGGACCAGCCGGGCGACTTCCGCATCGTCGAGGTGCACGGTAACCGCCTGATCGTCGCGGACGCATAAGACGAGCGAATACATCACACACAACAATAAGGGATGCCAATGGAAATGTTCAGCATGGTTGCGCTGGTGGTCTTCGGGATCGCCCTGGTCTTCGTCTTCAAGACGATCAACGTCGTGCCCCAGCAGCACGCTTGGGTGGTGGAACGCCTGGGCAAGTACCACGCCACCCTGGCGCCGGGCCTGAATATCGTCGTGCCCTTCATCGACCGCATCGCCTACAAGCACAGCCTGAAGGAGATTCCGCTCGACGTGCCGCCCCAGGTCTGCATCACGCGCGACAACACCCAGCTGCAGGTCGATGGCATCCTGTACTTCCAGGTGACCGACGCCATGCGCGCCTCCTACGGTTCCTCGAACTACATCCAGGCCATCACCCAGCTGGCCCAGACCACCTTGCGTTCGGTGATCGGCAAGATGGAGCTGGACAAGACCTTCGAGGAGCGCGACCACATCAACACCACCATCGTCAACGCGATCGACGAATCGGCCGCCAACTGGGGCGTGAAGGTCCTGCGCTACGAGATCAAGGACCTGACCCCGCCGGCCGAGATCCTGCACGCGATGCAGCGCCAGATCACGGCCGAACGCGAGAAGCGCGCCCTGATCGCGGCGTCGGAAGGACGCCGCCAGGAGCAGATCAACATCGCCAGCGGCGAGCGCGAGGCGGCCATTGCCCGTTCGGAAGGCGAGCGCCAGGCCGCCATCAACCGCGCCCAGGGCGATGCCAGCGCCATCGTCGCGCTGGCGGAGGCGAGCGCCTCGGCGCTGCGCCAGGTGGGCGCGGCGATCCGCGAGCCGGGCGGCATGGACGCCGTCAGCCTGCGCGTGGCCGAGCACTACGTCGACGCCTTCGGCAATCTGGCCAAGACCAACAACTCGCTGATCGTGCCGGCCAATATGGGCGACATGAGCAGCGTGATCGCCAGCGCCCTGCAGATCGTGAAGGCGCAAAAATGACGCGCGTGGTCGTCATCACCGGGGCTTCCGACGGCATCGGCGCCGAGATGGCGCGCCAGCTGGCGGCGAAGGAGGGCGCGGGCCTGGCCCTGGTGCTGGCGGCGCGCGGCGCCCCGCAGCTGGAGACCGTGGCCGGGCAATGCCAGGCGCTTGGCGCCCAGACGCTGGCGGTGCCGGCCGACGTGGGCCGGCAGGAAGACTGCCGTGCCCTGGTCGAGCAGGCCGTGGCCCGCTTCGGCCGCATCGACGTCCTCGTCAATAACGCGGGCCGCTCGGCGCACGCCTTGTTCGAGCAGGTCGAGGACCTGGGCTGGTACGAGGACCTGATGCGCGTGAACCTGTGGGGCAGCGTGTGGTGCACGCAGGCGGCGCTGCCGCACCTGAAGGCGGCGCGCGGCAGCATCGTGGCCGTGTCCTCGCTGGCGGGCCTGGTCGGCGTGCCGGGACGCACGGCCTACAGCGCGTCCAAATTTGCGATGACCGGCTTCTTCGAAGCGCTGCGCCTGGAACTCAAGGGCGCCTGTGTGAGCGTCACGACCGCCTATCCGGGCGTGGTGGCGACGCAGATTCGCTATCGCGGCTACAACGCCAAGGGAGAGGCGGCCGGTGTCAGCGGCCTGAAAGAGGAAGACGCCATGCCGGTGGAAGAGTGTGCGCGCCTGATCATCGACGGCATGGAAGGCCGCCGGCGCGAGGTCGTGATGACCACGAAAGGCAAGCTGGGGCGCCTACTCAAGCTGCTGGCCCCGGGCCTGGTCGAAAAAATGGCGCTGGCCGCCGTGAAAGACGAACAGCGCCCGCACTGATGCGGCAAACGCTAACTCAGAAGTCGACCGATCCCGACACCACGACGCTGCGCGGCGCGCCCAACACCAGGTAGCCGTAGCCCGGGTAGCCGCCTGCCGACGCCCAGTAGTTCTTGTCGGTGACGTTGTCGACACGCGCACGCAGGGTGACGTCGCGATCGAACAGGCGGGCGGTATAGTTGGCGCCGATGTCGAGGCGGGCCCAGGACGGCAGCTTCTGGGTGTTCGCCGCATCCGCATACTGGCCCGAGGTATAGACCGTGCGCGCATTCAGCGCCAGGCCCTGCACGCCAGGCACGTCCCAATCCACGCCCAGGTTCAGCTGGGTCTTCGGCACGCCGATCGCATCCTTGCCCTCGTTGACGCCGCCGGCGGTGCGGCGCTGTTCCGCGTCCAGCAGGGTCAGGCCGCCCAGCAGGCGCAGGCCGCGCAGCGGGCTGCCGAACACCGACACTTCCAGGCCGCGGTTGCGCTGCTCGCCATACACGCCGAAGCGGCGGTTCTCGATGTAGGCCGAAGGCTGGCTGGTGCTGAACAGGGCCGCGCTCAGGCCCAGGCGGCCGCCGTCGTATTTGACCCCGACTTCCTTCTGGCGCGAGACGAAGGGCGCGAACACTTCACCGACGTTGACGATGTCGATGCCCGAGGCCACCGGCCCCTTTTGCAGCGCCTCGCTGTAGTTCGCGTACAGCGACAGGTTCTTGGCCGGCTTGAAGACCAGGCCCGCCAGCGGCGTGTTCTCGCTCGCCTCGTAGGCCGAATACTGGACGCCGCTGTTGTAGTCGTAGCCGAAGTCCTCGATCTTCTGGTGGCGCAGGCCGACGCTCAGCAGCACGGTATCGTTGGCGAAGGACAGCGTATCGGCCAGCGCGTAGCTCGACAGGATGGTCTTGGCGGTCAGCAGCGGATTGCCCATGTCGCCGCCGGTGAAGAAGCGCGAGGAGGGCGCCACGGCTTCGGTGGGGCGATAGATATTGGCGGCGAAGCCCGCGAAGTCGCTCATGCCATAGGCGTTCTTCGATGCCGAATGGAAGCCGGATGCGGCCGCGCTCAGGCTGTGCTTGATGCCGCCGGTGCGCAGCTCTGCGCGCACGCCGGCCTCGCCGGTGCGCACCTTGTCTTCGCGTACGTTGTCGAAGCGGCTCATGGTGCCGTTGCCGTCGGCGGCGGTGACTGTCGGCGAGGAGATGATGTTGAATTCGTCGCCCTTGCGCATGCCGAAGGCCGCCCAGGCGGTCGCGCCGCCCGGCAGGTCGACTTCGCCGCGCACGGTGCCGAAGGTGTCGCGCTCTTCGGAGGTGGTCCAGGGCTGCGCGAAGTTGCGGTCGGCCTCGGGCGCCGCGATCATCGGCACACCCGCAGCCAGGGTCACGCTGGGGCGTGCGGCGGTGAGGGTATGGTCCTGGTGGCCGACGTCGGCCGACAGGCGGTAGCCGCGGCCGCGGTAATCCATGCCGATCGAGTACACGCTCAGCTCGCGGTTCTCGCGGTCGACCGCGGTGTCGCCGTCGCGGCGCACGGCATTGACGCGGATGCCGGAGCGGTTCTCGGCGCCGAAGCGGCGCGCCACGTCGGCGGCCACATAGGCCTGGCCGCCGCTTTCCACGCCCGCGGTAACGCGCGACAGCGGTGCGTTGGGCGCGCGCTTGGGCAGCAGGTTGACCGCGCCGCCGATGCCGCCGCCGCCCGGCGCGGCGCCGTTGATGAAGCTGTTCGCGCCGCGCAGCACTTCCACGCGCTCGAGCAGCTCGGAAGCCACGAACTGGCGCGGCAGCAGGCCGAACAGGCCGTTGTAGGCCAGGTCGTCCGAGTTCACCTGAAAGCCGCGGATCATGTACAGCTCCTGGTAGTTGCCGAAGCCGCGCGCCACGCGCACCGATGGATCGTTCTGCAGCACGTCGGCAACGCCGCGCGCCTGCTGGTCCTGGATCAGTTCCTGGGTGTAGTTGGTGGCGTTGAACGGCGCATCCATGATGTCCACGTTGCCCAGCAGGCCGAGGCGGCCGCCGCGCGCCACCTGGCCGCCTGCGTAGGCGGAGGGCAGGCCCTGGGCCGAGGCGTCGGCCGATGCGCTCACCACCACGGTGGCGATCGGCTGATCGGTGGATTCCTGGCCGTGCGCGGTGGAGATGGCGAGGAGGGCGGCGGCAAATGCCACCGGAGTGAGGCTGAAGCGGTGCGAACGCATGAGTGTTGCTCTTTTTCTAAATGAGAATGCTTATCATTTTAGCGCTAACGCTTGCTTCTGTAAATGAGAACCATTATTATTTGTCGACCTCATCCGACCGAATATTCATGTCCTCCGTTTCCCTGCGCCGCTGGAGCTGGATCCACAAGTGGAGCAGCCTGGTTTGCACCGTGTTCATGCTGCTGCTGTGCCTTACCGGCCTGCCGCTGATCTATCACCACGAAATCGGCCACCTGCTCGGCACCGACGTCGAAGCCCCGGCCATGCCGGCGGGCACCCCGCGCGGCAACATCGACGCGGTGCTCGCCTCGGCCAAGGAGTTGTATCCCAACAAGATCGCGATGTATATGTCGCAGGAAGCCGACGAGCCCGCGATCTGGAACGTCACGCTGGGCGACCACGCGAATGACGAGCACTACAGGCCGATCGCGGTGGACGCGCGCACCACGAAGGTGATCACCGAGCCGGCCTTCGAGGGCGGCGCCTTCATGTCGACCATGTTCCGCCTGCACGTGGACCTGTTCGCAGGCCTGTACGGCAAGCTGTTCCTGGGGCTCATGGGCCTGCTCCTGCTGGTGGCCATCGTGAGCGGCGCGGTGCTGTATTCGCCCTTCATGCGCAAGCTCGATTTCGGCGACGTGCGGCGCGGGCGCACCCCGCGCCTCAAGTGGCTGGACATCCACAACCTGCTCGGCATCGTGACCCTGGTCTGGGCCTTCGTGGTCGGCGCGACCGGCATGGTCAACACCTGGGCCGACGTGCTGCTCAAGGTCTGGCAGACCACCGAGATCGCCGAGATGCTCAAACCCTACGAGGGCAGTCCGCCGCCCACCAGGATGGCGTCGATCCACGACGCCATCCACCGCGCCGAGGCGGCCGAGCCGGGCATGAAGGTCGGCTTCGTGGCCTTCCCGGGCACGCCCTTCACCAGCTCGCACCATTACGGCATCTACATGCGCGGGGACGAGGCCTTCAGCTCGCGCCTGTACAAGCCGGTGCTGATCGATGCCGAGACCGGCGAGATCACCGACCGCCGCGAGCTGCCGTGGTACCTGACCGCGCTGCTGCTGTCGCAGCCGCTGCATTTCGGCGACTACGGCGGCCAGTGGATGAAATTCTTCTGGGCGATGCTGGACATCGCCACCATCGTCATCCTCGTCACGGGCCTGTACCTGTGGCTCAAGCGGGGCCGCGCCGCCAAAGCGGCCGCCCGCCAAGCAGTCAAGGCGCCGGAACGCGAGCTGCCCGCGCTCGTACGCAAGGAGGTTTCATGACCCGCAGCACCATGCAGATCTGGGGCGCGCCGCTGCTGCTCGCCGTCCTCACCATCGTCGGCCTGATCGCGGCCTTGCTCGGCGACGGCGTCTGGGACCTGGTGTCGGCCGTCGCACTTGGCGCGCCGGTCGCGGCAGGCGCCTGGTACAGCCTGCGCCGCCCTCGTTCCCGCGCGTAAGCCGGAACGCGCGCCGGAGCGTGCGCACGTTGGCCGGGGTCCCTGCTAAGCTGTATACTCGGCCCGGCAGGGCGCACATTGGGATGCGCCCGTTTTCATCCGAAAGGGCGCCATGTTCGCAGCAGTCGATCTCGGCTCCAACAGCTTCCGCCTGCATATCGGCGAGCCGGCGGGCGGCCGCATGCACATCGTGCGCACGGCGCGCGATCCGATCCGCCTGGCGGCGGGCCTCGACAGCGACAACATGCTGAGCGAGGCGGCCATGCGCACCGCCATCCGCTGCCTGGAAGACTTCCGCAAGATCCTCGGCGAATACCACCTGGACGCCGTGCGCGTGGTTGCCACCAACACCATGCGCGTGGCGCGCAACGCCGACGTGCTGCTGCCGCTGGCCGAGCAGGCCATCGGCTATCCGATCGAGATCATCTCCGGCGAGGAAGAGGGCCGCCTGATCTACATGGGCGTGTCGCGCGCCATCGACAAGCCGGACGAGCGCCGCATCGTGGTGGACATCGGCGGCGGCTCCACCGAAGTCATTACCGGCACCGGCGCCGAGATCACCCTGGTCGAGTCTTTCGGTATCGGCACCCATCCCCAGACGGCGGCCTATTTCGCCGACGGCCGCATCAACGCGCGCGCGTTCGATGCCGCCGTCACGGCCGCGCGGGCCCGCTTCGAGGACGCCGCCGCCCAGTACCACGCCCAGGGCTGGGACGCCGCCTACGGCTCCTCCGGCACCATGCGCGCGATCTCCGAGGTCATCGACCGCAACACCATCGGCGACGGCACGGTGTCGCAGGCCAGCCTGCATGCGCTGCGCGACATCCTGCTTGAACTGGGCCACGTCGACGCCTTCAGCCTGCCGGGCGTAAAAAAAGAACGGGTGCCCGTCATGGTCGGAGGGCTGACGGTGCTGATCGGCGTGATGCAGGAACTGAAGATTCCACGCCTGACCGCTATCAACGCCGGCCTGCGCCTGGGCGTGCTGTCCGACCTGGAGCTGCGCGCCAATCACCGCGACCGGCGCGACGCCGCCATCCGCGCCTGCCTGCGCCGCTTCGACGTCGATCCCCAGCGCGCGATGCGCACCGCAGGCATCGCTGCGGCGATGTACGAGCGGCTGCAGCCGCAGGGCGACAACCTGCATCACTACCTGGCCTGGAGCAGCATGCTGCATGAGGTGGGCCTGGCCGTGTCGATGACTGGGGCGCACAAGCATGGCGCCTACATTGTCGAGAACGCGGACCTGGCGGGCTTCACCACCCGCGAACAGCGCCTGATGAGCACCCTGGTGCTGGGGCAGAAGGGCAACCTGCGCAAGATCCGCGAATCGCTCGGCGAACCCGACCTGGCCAAGGCGGTGCTGGCGCTGCGCCTGGCCGTGGTGTTCATGCATGCGCGCGCGGACGAGGACCTGGCGGGCCTGAGGCTGCGGCTGAAGGGGCGGGTCGAGATCGAGCTGCCGCCGGACCTGCTGGCGAAGCATCCGACCCTGGCGCCCTGGTTCGAGAAGGAAGAGGGGTTCTGGAACGAGATCGGCTTGCCGTTCCAGGTGCGGTGAGCAGGGCGAGGAGGCAGCCATGAAATGGATCGCAGCCTTCCTCGTTTCCCTCGCGCTGGGCGGCTGTGCGTCGGCACCGGCGGTTTCGGACGACGCGGTAGCGGCCCTGATGCGGCGCGAACAGATCCAGGGTCTCGCGCTTGCCGTCATCGAGGACGGCAAGGTCGTGAAGCTCGCCAGCTACGGCAAGCGCAATGTCGAACGCAATCTGCCGCTTGAAACCGGCACGATCATGTACGGCGCCTCGCTCACCAAGAGTGCGTTCGCCTACATGGTGCTGCAGCTGGTCGACGAGGGACGGCTGGACCTCGACACGCCGGTTACCCGGCTGCTGCCGAAACCTTTGCCCGAGTACCGCAACCAGCGCACCGACTACGCGCCCCTCGCCGGCGACGAACGCTGGCGCAAGCTCACGCCGCGCATCCTGCTCACCCACAGCGGCGGCTTCGCCAACTTCAGCTGGCTCGAGCCCGACGAGAAGATCCGCATCCATTTCGATCCGGGTAGCCGCTATGCCTATTCGGGCGAGGGCATTTACCTGCTCCAGTACATCCTCGAGGAGGGGCTCGGGCTGGACGTGGCGCAGGAGATGCAGAGACGGATTTTCGACCGCTTCGGCATGGCCAACACCAGCATGCGCTGGCGGCCGGACTTCGCGGCGAACCTGGCGGATGGGTATACGATCGACGGGAAGATGGAGCCGCACGACGAGCGCAGCAAGGTGAGCGCGGCGGGGTCGATGGACACGACGATCGCCGACCAGGCGCGCTTCTGGGCGGCCGTCCAGCGCGGCGAAGGCTTGAGCGCGCGTATGCGGGCGGAGCTGGTGCGGCCGCAGCTGCCTATCCGGTCGCGCAGCCAGTTTCCGACCCTGGTTCCGGAGGCAGGGGCGCCGCACGAGGGGATCGCGGCGGGACTGGGGCTGGTGAGCTTCCAGGACCGCAGCGGGCTGGGGTGGTTCAAGGGCGGGCACAATGACAGTACCGGGAATATGGTGGTGTGCCTGGAGGCGCGCAGGCGTTGCGTGGTGCTGCTGGCGAACGACGTGCGGGCCGAGCGTATCTTTCCGGAGCTGGTGCGCATGGTGCTGGGTGAGAACGACATGCCATGGCGTTGGGAGTATGGCGACAAGACGCCTCAGCGCTGAAAGCGCTCAGTTAGCCCATACCCGTCGTTCCGGGACTCGGCGTCCCCCTCGGCCGGAACCCAAGTTTAGCGTCACGATAACGCTGGCAGAACTTGGATTCCGGCCTTCGCCGGAATGACGTGCTGAGGTTACTGATCCTATTGGCTTTAGCGCAGTTTTCCGATCAGGTCCGGTCCGACGACCAGTCGGATGTAGGGAAGACCATCACTGCCTTTGTGCTCGATCCAGAACACTCCCGCCTTGCGAATCCGCCAGTCCTGCTTGCGCCCGGACAGCACCGAGGACGCCACCTCGCCCAGCAGCGGCTGATGCCCGACCACCAGCACCGGCTGCCGGGTTCCCGGCCAGCCCGCCGCCTGGATGATCGCCTCGGCGCTCGAATCCGTACCCAGCGCCTCGACCACTTCGTAGCGCCGTCCAAGCGCCTTGACCGTCTGGACGCAGCGCTTGGCCGGGCTGGTAAGGATGCGGCAGTCATCCGGCAGGGTGCGCTCGAGCCATGCCCCCACGCGCGCAGCGTGGCGTTTTCCCCTGGAGGTCAGCGCACGCGCATTGTCGTCGCCATCCGGCTCCCCCGGCTCGGCCTCAGCGTGGCGCCACAGGATCAGTTCCATGCTCGTTCTCCTTGGCCGGATGGTTGGCGCCACCCAGCATGTCCATCAAGGTCTGCTGGGCGCTCAGGGGTTTCTGCTTGCCGCGCGGCTTGCGGCGGCGGTAGCGGCCGTCGCTGGCCAGCTCCCAGGCATTGACGTTGTCCTTCAGGTAGGGATGCAGGCCTTCGCGCATCACGCGGCGCTTCAGCGCCGGCGAGCGGATCGGGAAAGCGATCTCCACGCGCCGGAACAGGTTGCGGTTCATCCAGTCCGCGCTGCTGAGCCAGATGTCGTGCTTGAGATTGTTCCGGAAATAGAAGACCCGCGTGTGCTCCAGGAAGCGCCCGACGATCGACCGCACCTTGATGTTCTCCGACAAGCCGGGCACGCCGGGACGCAGCGAGCAGGCGCCGCGCACGACCAGGTCGATGCGCACGCCGGCCTCGGAGGCCTCGTACAAAGCCTTGATCACCGATTCGTCCGTGAGCGAATTCATCTTCGCCACGATGCGTCCCGGCTTGCCGTGGCGCGCCAGCTCGGCTTCGTTGCGGATCGCCCGCACCAGCTCCTTCTGCAGCGAGAAGGGCGCCAGCCAGATGCTGGTGAGCTGCTTGGGGCGGGTCATGCTGGTGAGGTGGATGAACACCTCGTTGACGTCGGCCGTCAGGTCGGCATCGGCCGTGAGCAGGCCGAAGTCGGTATAGAACTTGGCCGTGGTCGGGTTGTAGTTGCCGGTGCCGAGGTGGGCGTAGCGGCGCAGGCCCTGCGGCTCGCGGCGCAGCACCAGCGCCATCTTGGCATGGGTCTTCAGGCCCACCACGCCGTACACCACCTGGGCACCGGCCTGTTCGAGCTTCTCGGCCCAGTTGATGTTGGCTTCCTCGTCGAAGCGCGCCATCAGTTCGACGATGACCGTCACTTCCTTGCCGCGCCGCGCGGCGGCGATCAGGGCTTCCATCAGCTCCGAGTTCATGCCGGCGCGGTAGATGGTCTGCTTGATCGCCACCACGCAGGGATCGTTCGCCGCGCACTGGATGAAGTCGATGACCGGCTGGAAGGTCTCGTAGGGATGGTGCAGCAGCACGTCCTGCTTGCGCAGGGTGGCGAAGATGTCCGGCGCTGCCAGCTTGGGTGGATAGCCCGCGACGAAGGGCGGGAACTTGAGTTCCGGCTGGTTGTTGGTGTTGACGACTTCCAGCAGGCGCCCCAGGTTGACCGGGCCGTCGACCGTGAACAGGCGCGAGCGGTCGAGGTTGAACTGGTCGAGCAGGAAGGCCGACAGGTGTTCGGGGCAGGCGCGTCCCACTTCCAGGCGCACCGCGAAGCCATAGTTGCGGCTGTGGAGTTCGCTCTGCAAGGCCTGGCGCAGGTTCTTGACCTCTTCCTCGTCCACCCACAGGTCGCTGTTGCGCGTGACCCGGAACTGGGAATAGGACACCACCTCGCGGCCCGTGAACAGGTCCGCCATGTGGGCCTGGATCACCGAGGATAGCAGGCAGTAGGAGGCGCCTTTCTTGTCCGAGAGTTCGTCCGGCAGGCGGATCACGCGCGGCAGCACGCGCGGCGCCTTCATGATGGCGATGCCGGTGCCGCGCCCGAAGGCGTCCTTGCCTTCCAGTTCGACGATGAAGTTCAGGCTCTTGTTGATCACGCGCGGGAAGGGGTGGGCCGGGTCCAGGCCGATCGGCGTCAGGAGCGGGCGCACTTCGCGGTCGAAGAACTGCTTGACCCATGCACGCTGGGCGGCATTGCGGTCGCCCCGCCGCAGCAGGTGGATGCCGTTTTCCGCCAGCTGGGGATGAATCTCGTTGTTCAACAGGCTGTACTGGCGCGCGATCAGGTGGCGGCATTCGGCGCTGGCGCGTTCCAGGGTGGCCGCAAGGTGGTCGGGCAGGCCGCCCTGGGCGCGATCGAACTGGTGCTGGGCGAGCAGGCTGGCGACCCGCACCTCGAAGAACTCATCCAGGTTGCTGCACACGATGCACAGGAAGCGCAGGCGTTCGAGCAAGGGAATCGAAGGATCCTCCGCCTGGGCCAGCACCCGGCGGTTGAATTCCAGCAGCGACAGCTCGCGGTTGAGGAAGGCCCCGCCGTCCGGAAGCTGTTTGAGCTCAGCCTCGATGGCCTTGGTTTTCATGTCCATATGTCTGCGTCGAAGTAGTCGCGCAGGCAGTGTAGATGGATAATATGACAACTTGGTGACATCCACGTTCGACTCGGCTCCAGGCGGGTGTGTTAACCCTCAGTTGACACTTAAGCATCGTTAAAGAATGCCGGCGTATAAAGACAGCTCTACCATGACTACCAGGGGCTGACCGTGAAAGACCTGCTGCGCGCCAACAAAGGCTTCATTCTTTTCCTGTGCCTGTTCGGCGTGTTCCGCACCGCGGTCGCCGACTGGAATCCGATTCCATCGGCATCGATGCGGCCCAACCTGCTGGAGGGCGACGTGGTCTTCGTCAACCGGCTGGCCTTCGACCTCAAGATACCATTGACCGATGTGATCGTGGCGCGCCTTGGCGAACCGAGCCGGGGAGACGTGGTCACCTTCACCTCGCCGCAGCCGGACGGCACCCGCCTGATCAAGCGCGTGCTGGCGCTGCCGGGCGACGTGATCGAGATGCGCGACGAGCGCCTGGTCGTCAACGGCGTGCCGGCCCGGTACCAGGTGTCGGAGGTCACCCGCGAGCGTTCCCACGGGACTGAACAGCAGGCCATCCGCATGGAGGAAACCGTCGGCGGCGCCCGCCAGCGCATCCAGGTGCTGCCGCAAAAGCTGGCGCTGCGCAACTTCGGCCCGGTGCGCATTCCCGCCGACCATTACCTGATGCTGGGCGATAACCGCGACGACAGCGGCGACTCGCGCGTCATTGGCCTGGTCCCGCGCAAAAAGCTGATCGGCCGCGCCGAGCGCATCCTGGTATCGGCCGACTACCAGGGCAACTGGATGCCGCGCACCAGCCGCTTCGGCATGTCGCTGCGGAACGAGGGCGCGGAAAATTAATTCTTTGAAATAAAGTAAAATCCCGTCCCCGGGATGTCTGCATGGTGCAGTGCCGGATTTGTTTGGAAAGGCATGGCACATGCAGCGACTCATGACCGTCATCCTCGCCTGCCTCGGCATGATCGGGGCGCTGGCGATCGACACCTATCTGCCCTCGATGCCCGCGATCGGCGTCGAATTCGGCGTCGGCCCGGTGGCGGTGCAGCAGACCCTGAGCGTCTTCCTGTTCTGCTTCGCCTTCATGATGCTGTTCTACGGCACCCTGTCCGATTCCTTCGGACGCCGGCCGGTGATCCTGGCCGCGCTCACGGTGTACACCCTGGCGTCGATCGGCGCCGCCTTTGCGCCGACCTTCGGCGCGCTGCTGGCCTGCCGCGCGCTGCAGGGCCTTTCGGCCGGCGCCGGCTCGGTGATCGGCCAGGCCATCGTCCAGGACCGCTTCGCCGGTCCGCAGGCGCAGAAGATCATGTCCCACATCATGATGGTGTTCGGGCTGGCGCCGGCCATTGCGCCGGTGCTGGGCGGCTGGCTGCACGTGAGCTTCGGCTGGCGCTCCACCTTCATCTTCCTGGCGATCTTCGGCACGGCCATGATCCTGCTCTGCCTGCGCCTGCTGCCCGAGAGCCTGCCGCGCGAGAAGCGCCAGGTCTTCCATCCGGTGACCATCGGCCGCAACTACCTGATGGTGCTGCGCCGTCCGCAATTCGTGCTGCTGTCGCTGGCGGTGGGCATGGCCTTCGGCGGCCTGTCGCTCTATATCGGCTCGGCAGCCAATTTCGTCATGGAGATCCTGGGCCTGCCGGAGACGGCCTTCGCCTGGATGTTCATCCCGCTGATCGGCGGCATGGTGATCGGTTCCGCCTGGGGCGGCAAGCGCGCGTCCTGGCTGCCGCCGGCGCGTCTGATGTGGATCGGTTATGCCGTGATGGGCCTGGCGGCCGTGCTGAACGTCGGCTACAACGCGCTGTTCCCGGCCGCGGTGCCCTGGGCCGTCCTGCCGCTGTTCGTCTACACCTTCGGCCTGGCGGTGGCGATGCCGGCGATCCAGCTGACGGCCATGGGCCTGTTCCCGGACAACCGCGGGCTGGCCGCCTCGATGGTGGGCTTCATCCAGATGATGTCCTTCGCCCTGGTGTCGGGCCTGGTGGCGCCGCTGCTGTTCGAGAGCGCGTTCAAGCTGGCGCTGGGTGTGGCCGTGGGGCTGGTGCTGAGCTTTATCGCATGGCGCGCGTCGGTGCGCGCCGCCACGCCGGCCGTATAAGTTTCGCGCGGCCGGCGGCGGGGCTGCCGGCCGTCGGGAATCAGCGGCGGTGCTGCTTCATCGCCGACGCGACTTCGCGCTTGGCGTCGCGGTCCTTCTCGGTGTTGCGCTTGTCGTGCTGCTTCTTGCCCTTGGCAAGGCCGATCTCGCACTTCACGCGTCCCTTCTTGAAATGCAGGTTGAGCGGCACGAGCGTGTAGCCCGAACGCTCGACCTTGCCAATCAGCTTGTCGATTTCGGCGCGGTGCAGCAGCAGCTTGCGGGTGCGCAGGGCTTCCGGATGGCTCCAGGCCGAGGCCGTCGGGAGCGAACTCACGTGGGCGCCGAACAGGAACAGCTCGCCATTGCGCACCATCACATAGGCTTCCTTGATCTGCACCCGGCCTTCCCGGATGGCCTTGACTTCCCAACCTTCCAGCACCAGGCCGGCTTCGTAGCGGTCCTCGATGAAGTAGTCGAAAAATGCTTTTTTATTGTCAGCGATACTCATGAAATAGCGAAAATTCGCGTGTCGGTTAAACTACTGCTTATCGCGCTTTTATGGCGCAACATGCAACTTATCTAACATCATAACAAACGGTTGACCAATGGCAGTAGTACACAAATCAGTTTTCCTCGGGTATAGCGCAGAACAGATGTTCGACCTGGTGGCGAAGGTGGAAGATTATCCGAAGTTTCTTCCCTGGTGCGGGGGGGTCAACATCCTCGAACGCACCGACGAGAAACTGGTGGCTTCGCTGTCGATCAACTTCCACGGCGTGAAGCAGAGCTTCACCACGTCCAACCACAACCAGCGCCCGACCCAGATGAAGATGCACCTGGTCGACGGCCCGTTCAAGATGCTCGAAGGCACCTGGACCTTCAAGGCCCTGCGCGCCGACGCCTGCAAGATCGACTTCGACATGCATTACGAATTCTCGAGCATTATCCTCGAGCAGATCGTGGGGCCGGTGTTCGGGATGATCGCCAACAGCATGGTCGACTCTTTCTGCAAGCGGGCGGAGGCCCTGTATGACTGAGGTGACCGAGCTGGTACAGGTCTATGTCTGCTACGCCCACGCGAAGCAGGAATGGATACGCCCGATGCAGGTAAAACCGGGCACGACCATCGGCGAAGCCATCGAGCAGAGCGGGGTGCTGCAGGATTTCCCCGAGATTAACCTGGCTACCCAGCCGGTTGGCATCTATGCCAAGAAAAAAACGCTGGACACCGTGCTGCGCGAGCGCGACCGCATCGAGATCTACCGTCCGCTCGTGGCGGACCCGAAGGATTCGCGCCGCAAGCGGGCGGCCAAGAAGGAAGCCGCCGCGCCGGGAGCTGCTGCCTAGCGGCAGTCCTTCAATACACGATTCACCTGGGCCGCTTTCGCGGCCTTTTCTTCATCCGACATATAGCTGCGCTCGCCGTCCTTGTCGAAACGGGCGATGCGGATGCCCGAGGCCAGTTGCGCCTGGGCATCGCGTGCAGCCTCGCAGCGTTCGGCCAGTTCGCGCCGGCGTTCCGCTTCCGTTGCCTCCTTGCGTTCCTGCTCGGCTCGCTCCTTGGCGCGCTCGCGGAAGGCTTGCTCGCGTTCGGCCAGGGTGGGCGGTCCTTTCGGAACGGCTGGCTTGGCAGCCGGCGCTACGGGTGCGGCGGCGTCGAGGCTGGCTTCCGGTGTTGGAGCGGTGGCGAGCCGGCCCGGTGCTTTCAGGATCTTGTGCGGCGGCGTGCCTGGCGGCGGCGGGCGGTCCGAATATTGCCGCGTGCCGTTCGCATCGATCCACACGTACTGCGCATGGGCGAGCTGGGCGGCGAGGAAGAGTAGGGTAGCGCCAAGGAGGCGGAAAAAAGTGCTGGTAGGCATGGTTTGTTTCCTGAATGAGCTATCGATTTCGCCATGATGCAAAGAGGATGTCAATTCCAAAACGCACCGTCGAGAGAAATTTTTGGGCACCCCTGCGACGAAATTTGCAGCTTTCTGTATAATTCACTTTTGCGCCTATAGGAAATACTATGCGTCTCCTCCAAAAAGCACTCACCTTCGATGACGTGCTGCTCGTCCCGGCCTACTCCAACGTTCTTCCGGCCCAAACCTCCCTCCGCACCAAGCTGACCCGGAATATCACGCTGAACATTCCGTTGCTGTCGGCAGCCATGGACACCGTCACCGAATCGCGTCTCGCGATCGCGATGGCCCAGGAAGGCGGTATCGGCATCATCCACAAGAACCTGCGCCCGGCCGACCAGGCCCGCGAAGTAGCCCGCGTCAAGCGTTTCGAGGCAGGCGTCCTGCGCGACCCGATCACGATCCCGCCGACCATGAAGATCCGCGAAGTGCTGGCGCTGTCGCAACAGCACGGCATCAGCGGCTTCCCTGTGGTCGAGGGCAACCAGGTGGTGGGCATCATCACCAACCGGGACCTGCGTTTCGAAGAGGACCTGGAAGCGGAAGCGCGCGCCAAGATGACCCCGCGCGAGAAGCTGGTGACCGTCAAGGAGGACGCGGACACCGCCGAAGCCAAGCGCCTGATGAACAAGCACCGCCTGGAGCGCGTGCTGGTGGTCAACGACAACTTCGAGCTGCGCGGCCTGATCACCGTGAAGGACATCCAGAAGTCGCACGAGCACCCGCTGGCATCGAAGGATTCGCAGGGCAAGCTGCTGGTCGGCGCGGCCGTGGGCGTGGGCCAGCGCGACGAGGAGCGCATCGAACTGCTGGTCGCGGCTGGCGTGGACGTGCTGGTGGTCGACACCGCCCACGGCCACTCGCAAGGCATCCTGGACCGCGTGAAATGGATCAAGGAACGCTATCCGCACGTTGACGTCATCGGCGGCAACATCGCCACCGCGGCGGCCGCCAAGGCGCTGGTCGAGCACGGCGCGGATGCGGTCAAGGTCGGCATCGGCCCTGGCTCGATCTGCACCACCCGTATCGTGGCCGGCGTGGGCGTGCCGCAGATCACCGCGATCTCGAATGTGGCCGAAGCCCTGAAGGGCACCGGCGTGCCTTGCATCGCCGACGGCGGCATCCGCTTCTCGGGCGACATCTCGAAGGCGCTGGCAGCGGGCGCGCACACCGTCATGATGGGCAGCATGTTCGCCGGCACCGAGGAAGCGCCGGGCGAAGTGATCCTGTACCAGGGCCGCAGCTACAAATCCTACCGCGGCATGGGAAGCCTGGGCGCGATGGCCGAAGGTTCGGCCGACCGCTACTTCCAGGAAGCCTCGGCCAAGGCCGACAAGTTCGTGCCGGAAGGCATCGAAGGCCGCGTCGCTTACAAGGGCAGCGTGCTCGCGATCATCTTCCAGCTGATCGGCGGCGTGCGCCAGTCGATGGGCTACTGCGGCTGCGCCACCATCGACGAACTGCGCGAGCGCGCCGAGTTCGTCGAGATCACCTCGGCGGGCATGCGCGAATCGCACGTGCACGACGTGCAGATCACCAAGGAAGCTCCGAACTACCGTTCCGAGTAACCGGCTGACGAGGCGGCGCTGTGGCGCCGCTTTTCGTAGGGTGGACGGCTGTGCCGTCCACGCGTGACGCCTGCATCCCGTTGCAGGCTTTGTATCACCGAATTCCTATTACAAGACGCATTCCATGCATTCCAAAATCCTCATTCTCGACTTCGGTTCCCAGGTTACCCAGCTGATCGCGCGCCGCGTGCGCGATGCCGGCGTGTTCTCCGAAGTCTTCCCCTACGACGTCAGCGACGAGTTCGTGCGCAACTACGGCGCCTCGGGCATCATCCTCTCGGGCAGCCATAACTCCACCCTGGAAGGCGACTCGCCGCGCGCGCCGCAGGCCGCCTTCGAGGCCGGCGTGCCGGTGCTCGGCATCTGCTACGGCATGCAGACCATGGCGGCCCAGCTGGGCGGCAAGGTCGAGAACGGCAAGGTGCGCGAATTCGGCTACGCCGAAGTGCGCGCCCGCGGCCATACGGCCCTGCTGAACGGCATCAACGACTTCGTGACAAGCGAAGGCCACGGCATGCTGAAGGTGTGGATGAGCCACGGCGACAAGGTGCTGGACATGCCGCCGGGCTTCAAGCTGATGGGTTCGACCGACAGCTGCCCGATCGCCGCCATGGCCGACGAAGAGCGCCGCTTCTACGCGCTGCAGTTCCACCCGGAAGTGACTCACACCACGCAGGGCGAGGCCATCATCGGCCGCTTCGTGCACGAGATCTGCGGCTGCAAGTCGGACTGGAACATGCCGGACTACATCGGCGAAGCCGTCGCCAAGATCCGTGAGCAGGTCGGCACCGACGAGGTGATCCTGGGCCTGTCCGGCGGCGTCGATTCGAGCGTGGCGGCGGCCCTGATCCACCGCGCCATTGGCGACCAGCTGACCTGTGTGTTCGTCGACCACGGCCTGCTGCGCAAGGACGAAGGCAAGATGGTCATGGACATGTTCGCCAAGAACCTGGGCGTGAAGGTGCTGCGCATCGACGCGGAAGCCCAGTTCATGGGCCACCTGGCCGGCGTGAGCGACCCTGAGCAGAAGCGCAAGATCATCGGCCGCGAGTTCGTGGAAGTGTTCCAGGAACAGGCCAAGCAGCTGACCAGCGCGCGCTGGCTGGCACAGGGCACCATCTATCCGGACGTGATCGAATCGGCTGGCAAGGGCAAGAAGGGCCAGACCATCAAGAGCCACCACAACGTGGGCGGCCTGCCGGAGACCCTGAACCTGAAGCTGCTGGAGCCGCTGCGCGAGCTCTTCAAGGACGAGGTGCGCAAGCTGGGCGTTGCGCTCGGCCTGCCGCACGACATGGTCTACCGTCACCCGTTCCCGGGTCCGGGCCTGGGTGTGCGCATCCTGGGCGAAGTCAAGAAAGAGTTCGCCGACCTGCTGCGCGAAGCGGATGCCATCTTCATCGAAGAGCTGCGCAACACCCCGTTCGAAGTGCCGCACGTGCCGGGTATCGACGCGGGCAAGGCGCCGGTGAACTGGTATGAAGCGACCAGCCAGGCCTTCGCCGTGTTCCTGCCGGTGAAGTCGGTGGGCGTGATGGGCGACGGCCGTACCTACGAATACGTGGTGGCGCTGCGCGCGGTGCAGACCCTGGACTTCATGACGGCGCAGTGGGCGCACCTGCCGCACTCGCTGCTGGGCAAGGTGTCGAACCGTATCATCAATGAAGTGCGCGGCATCAACCGCGTGGTGTACGACATTTCGGGCAAGCCGCCGGCGACGATCGAGTGGGAATGACTTGAGTAAAACAGCTAACTGATTTGTACAGAAAATCAGGCAAGCCGCCGATCGTTCTCCGCGAACGGTCGGCGGCGTTTTTATGTGCCGCGGAGTTCGTCATATGATTCCCTTCACCTTCAACGACATCGAGATAGGCGCGCGCCTGGCCGAAGCCCTGGTTCGTCAGGCGGCCGCCCTGCGCGGCATGCCGATCACCTACGGCGACCTGCTTACGCTGGCGCGTTCCCTGCATCCGAAGGACGAGGTCCTCGGCCGCGCGGTAACGGTGGGCATCGGCCCCAAGCTGCTGTTCGTGGAAGCCTTCTGCGCCCAGCACGGCTATCCCAATCTGGCATGCCTTGCGGTGAGCAAGGAGATACTGCGGCCCCGGCTTGGCTACCAGGGCGACTGGGAAGCCGACCGGCGCGCCGTCGCCGGCTTCGATTGGAGCGCGGCCGATACGCAACTGGCAGCCTACGTGGATACAATGCGCGCCAGGGTGCCGGCCCGGTTCAAGCCGCGCAAGGAACGGCCGGCGGACGTGGCCTGGTACGCTTACTTCTGCTCGCACCGGTCCGCCTGCGAAAGCTTGAACGCCGAGGACAAGCAGGAGATCATCAACCAGATGATGGCCGGCCTGGACCCCGAGACGGCCCTCGCACGCGTGCTCGCTGCAAAGCAGGACCTTGGCGCTCAGCCCTGAGGCGGAGCTTGGGCCGGCGCTGGCCTGAGCAAGCCCGCAGCGCCACCCTGGCGCAGGATGGGCTGCACGTGCGCCGCGGCGCGCGTCCCCGGCGTTCGCCTTCCGACGCCAAAGTCGCTGGGGCGGTTCAGGCCGGTGGCCACCACCGTGACGCGCATGGCGTCGCCCAGGCTGTCGTCGAACACCGCGCCGAACTTGATGATGGCCTCGTCGCTGGTCTGTGCGCAGATCGTGTTCATCACCAGCTTGGTTTCGCGCAGCCGTAGGGTCTCTTCGGAAGCGGCGATGTTGACCAGGACCCCGCGCGCGGCGCGCAGGTTGGAGCCGTCGAGCAGCGGACAGGCGATCGCCTCCTCGGCCGCCTTGACCGCGCGGTCCTCGCCGGCGTGCTGGGCCGACCCCATCATCGCCATGCCGGTCTGGCGCGTCACGGTGCGCACGTCCTCGAAATCGACGTTGACCATGCCGGGCACGGTGATGATTTCCGCGATGCCGGTGACCGCCTTGCTCAACACCTCGTCGGCGGCGGCGAACGCGCGCTTTTGCGTGATGTCTTCGCCCAGCACTTCCTCGAGACGGCTGTTGAGGACGATGACCAGCGAATCCACGCAGCGCGCCAGGGCCGCGATGCCTTCTTCGGCAACGCGCATGCGCCGCGGTCCTTCGAACTCGAAGGGTTTCGACACGATGCCGACGGTCAGGATGCCGAGCTCGCGCGCCACTTCGGCGACCACCGGCGCCGCACCGGTACCGGTGCCGCCGCCCATGCCGGCGGTGAGGAAGACCATGTCGGCGCCCTTGAGCGCATCGGCGATGGCGGCGCGCTCGCGCAGCGCGCTTTCGCGTCCGACGACCGGATCGCTGCCGGCGCCAAGGCCGCCCTCGCCGAGCTGGATGCGCTTTTCGGTCTTGGTGTTCGACAGCGCCTGGGCATCGGTGTTGGCGCAGATGAATTCGAAGTCGGCCAGTCCAGCCGACGCCATGTGGCTGACGGCATTGCCGCCTGCGCCGCCCACACCGATCACCTTGATGACCGTTGTCGGTTGGGAAAATATTGATTCGGACAAGGAACACTCCGTTTGGAAAAGATGACTGCCGGCGTGCGGCGCCGTGGCCGCATTCCAGCCGCAACAAGCGCCGGCAACTGTCGAGCCCATAAGACTAAAGGCAAGGCCGCGCACGAGAAAGTGAGAAATCGTTTCAAACGCAAGCATTTGTAATAGTTCGTGCAGGCGCCAGGAATCCTTGTCCTACCACTGCCGATGATCGATTTCATGAGGACAGGTGAGGGCCGTTTGCGCGCCCTCCACGAAACTGCGCCTCCGGAAAGGCAAAACCGTCTCCAGGCTGACTATTGCGATTAAGATACGAGCCGATCATCCCGGCCTAGATGACGGCCAACCTGCGCTTCCGAGACGAGCAATGTCGACACACAACCAGCAACGCATCCACCTGCTGTTCCTGACCGCGATCTGCGGCCTGGGCGGACTCCTGTACGGGATCGATATCGGCATCATCGATCCCGCCTTACCCTACCTGCACCGCGCCACAAGTCTCACCGAAGGACAGTTGTCGCTCGTAGTGGCGGCCGTGATGGCCGGTTCGATCCTTGGCTCGGTCGTGGCTGGCATGCTGGCCGACTGGCTGGGCCGCCGGCCGATGATGATCGTCAGTGCGCTGCTGTTCGTCGGCAGCGTCGCCGTGATCTACCTGTCGCAGTCCTTCGTCCCATTGCTGCTGGGGCGCCTGCTGCAGGGCCTGAGCGGCGGGGTGATCGCCGTCGTGGTGCCGCTTTACCTGGCCGAATGCCTGCCCGCCAACCTCCGCGGACGCGGCACTGCCTTGTTCCAGTTCGCGCTCACGGTCGGCATCGTGCTGGCCGCCTTCATCGGCAACTATTACCTGAGCAACGCCGAGCTGGCGATCCAGGCCGCCGGCAGCGATACCGCAGCAAGCACCGCCGCGGCCGACACCGCCTGGCGCGGCATGTTCCTGACGGTGCTGTATCCGGGCGCCTTGTTCCTGCTCGGTTGCCTGTTCGTGAGCGAATCGCCGCGCTGGCTGATGCGCAAGGGACGTGCCGAGCAAGCCGCGGGCGTGCTGGCGCGCCTGCGCCCGGCGGCGCAATGCGAAGCCGAGGTAGCCGAGATCGGCGCCGCGCTGGCCGAGGAGAGGGCGCGTCCCAAGCTGAGCCGCGGAGCGGCGCTGGCGGAGATGCTGACCGAGCGGCGCTATGTGCTGCCCTTCGTGCTGGCCTGCGTGATCCTGGGCTGCACCCAGGCCACCGGCATCAACTCGGTGCTGCAATTCATGTCGACCATCCTGCAGCACGCCGGGCTCGATCCGGTGAGCACGGCCAGCTATGGCACGGCGATCAAGATTCTGAATTCGGTGATGACGGTCGCCGCCATCATGCTGGTCGAGCGCAAGGGCAGGGTGTTCCTGCTGAAGATCGGCACCGCCGGCATCATGGTTTCGCTCTGCCTGCTTGCGCTGCTGTTCCACCGCTTCGAATCGCAGCGCGTCGACGTGCGCACCGAGGTGGCAGCGCTGGTCCGCGGCAATGCGCTCGACCTGAATCTGCTGGATGCCCGCTTCGCCCAGTCCGCAGCCGGGCCGGTGCAACTGACTGTCCTGTACCAGTACGGCGACAAGGAGCAGGTGGCCGAAGCCTACACCCCGACGCCAGAGGCGCAGGCCGTGCTGGCGCGCGAGCAGGCGCTGGTGCGCACGCTGCCGGACGATCAGCGTGCGCTGCTGGCCCAGGCGCAGGCCGCGTGGAGCGGGCGCGCCGAGGAGGTGCCGGAAGCTGCGCAGCAGCTGATCGCAAGCCTGGCGCCGGAAGCGCGCGCGGCCATCGACGCCGCCCGCCGCGTCCACATGGCCCAGCGCATCGCCATCCGCTCCGACAATGGCGCCCCGCTCGAGATCGTGCGCGCCAGCGTCGGACCGATCCCGGACAAGGACAGCGGCCTGCTGGCGGCGCTCTGCATCGCCGGCTTTATCGCCGCGTATTCGATCGGTCCGGGCGTGTGCGTCTGGCTGGCGCTGTCCGAACTGATGCCGACACGAATCCGTTCGGTCGGGATGGGCGTGGCGCTCCTGATCAACCAGGGCACCGGCACCTTGATCGCCGGCGCCTTCCTGCCGATTGTCGGCAACTACGGCTTCCACATGATGTTCCTGTTCTGGGCCGGATGCACCGCCGTGTATTTCATTACGGCGGCCTTCTTCCTGCCCGAGACCAAGGGCAAGTCCTTGGAAGAGATCGAGCGCTTGTTCGCCCGCTCGGGTGGTCCGGTGGGGCGGCAGGTGGCAGAGTAAAGGCAGGGGGAAACACGTGAGCAAGAAGATGTGGACTGGTGGCGCTGCGATCGCGCTGGCCTTGCTGGCAGCGCCGGCGGCTTTGGCTGACCTGGCGGAACCGGCCGTCCCGGCTGTCGTATCCCCGGCCAACGGCGCCCGCATGCAACTGCGCTGGGAAATGCAACGCAAGCCGGCGGACCAGCAACTGCCGCAGGGCGGCAGCCCGGCGCGCTTCATCCTCACCAATAGCGACCGCCAGCCCCTTCCGGCGGCCGGCTGGTCGCTGTACTTCACCGGCATCGACCGCATGCCGGTCGGCGTCCGGTCGAACGGGCTGGTGCTGGAGCAGGTGGCCGGCGGCCTGTTCCGCCTGCGCCCTGCCGCGGAGTTCAAGGGCCTGGCGCCGGGACAGACCCTGGAATTCGCCTACCGCCACCGCGATGCGGTGTTCATGCCGTCGCGATCGCCGAGCGGACCCTACCTCGTGTACGACGCCGCGCCGGATGCCGGCGTACCGCTACCGTACACGGTCGCCACGTTGACCGAGCCTGCCCAGCGCGGCAAGACCGGCAGCCCGCATTCGGAGGTGACGCCGGAAGACACTTACTGGCGCAATGCGCGTGCCGAGCTGCTGCCGGCGGCCAAGCTGCCGCCAGTCCTGCCGACGCCACTGCGCCTGGAGCCCGGCGCCGGCCGGCTGCCATTGGCGGGCCGTCCCACCATCAACGCCTCGGCGGCGCTGGCCAGCGAGGCCGCGCTGGCGCGCTCGCTGTTCCCTGCGACGCTGGCTGCCGGCGGTGGGCCGCAGCTGCGCCTGCGCGTGGGAGCGGTCGAAGGCCAGGCCTCGCTCGAGGCCTACCGCCTGGCGATCAGCACCTCGGGCGGCATCGACATCGTCGGCAACAGCGCAGCCGGCGTTGCTTACGGGTTGCAGACCCTGCGCGACCTGATGCCGCTGCCCGGCGCCGTGGCGCCGGACTTGCCCGAGCTGACGATCGTCGACGCACCGCGCTTCGGCTACCGGGGCTTCATGCTGGACGTGGCGCGCAATTTCCACGGCAAGGAAACGGTGTTCAAGTGGCTCGACCTGATGGCGCGCTTCAAGCTGAACAAATTCCATTTCCACCTGACCGACGACGAGGGCTGGCGCATCGAGATCGCAGGCCTGCCGGAACTGACCACGATCGGCGCCGTGCGCGGCCACAGCGCCAAGCCCGGCGTGCGCCTGGATCCTGCCTATGGCTCCGGCCCCGATCCGCGCGACCCCCACGGCAGCGGCCATTACACCCGCGAGGACTACATGGAAATCGTGCGCTATGCGCAGGCGCGCCACATCGAGGTGATTCCCGAGATCGAGATGCCGGGCCACGCGCGCGCCGCCGTGCAGGCGATGGAGGCGCGCTATCGACGCCTGAAGGCGGCCGGCAGCCGCGACGCCGCGCGCTACCTGCTCAACGACCTGGATGACCGCTCCGAGTATGTGTCGGCCCAGCTGTTCAACGACAATGTGATCAACCCGGGCCTCGAGTCCAGCTACACCTTTATCGAGCGCGTGGTGAAGGAGATCGCGGCCCTGCACCGCGAGGCCGGCGCGCCCTTGAAGACCATCCACATGGGCGGCGACGAGCTGGCCAACGGGGCCTGGGAACAGTCGCCCGCCAGCCATGCCATGATGCGCAGGCACGGGCTCGAGACCAGCGCCGACCTCTGGGACTACTTTTATGATCGCGTCGACGCCATCGTGCGCAAGCATGGCATGGTCACTTCGGGCTGGGAAGAACTGGCCGCGCGCAAGACGACCCTCGATGGCGGATCGAAGCTGATCCCGAATCCCCGCTTTACCCGCAACGGTTTCATCGCCTACGTATGGAACAACACGGTGGGCGCCGAAGACCTGGCCTACCGCCTGGCCAACGCCGGCTACGACATCGTGCTCACGCCGGTGACCCGCATGTACTTCGACATGGCGCGCAATGCCAACCCCGAAGAGCACGGCGTCAACTGGGGCGGCTACGTCGAACTGGACACGGTGTACGACTTCATCCCCTTCGACATCATGAAGGATGCGCCGGAGGCTGCACGGGTCGGGAAGGACCGCCTGACCGACTACGGCAAGCGCCGTGTGCGCGGCATCCAGGCCAACCTGTTCTCGGAGACGGCGCGCGATCCCGCCCGCATCGATTACCTGGTGATGCCGCGCCTTGCGGCCCTGGCCGAGCGTGCCTGGGCGGCCGATCCGGAATGGGCTGGCGCCGCCGATCCGGTCAAGGCGGCGGTCCTGCACCGCAGCGCATGGTCGGGCTTCGTCAACGCACTTGGCCAGCGGGTACTGCCGCGTCTCGACCTGGAAGGGGGCGCTCTGGCTTACCGCATTGCTCCACCGGGGTTGGTGCTCGACAGCGGCAAGGTCCTCGCGAACCACGTGTTGCCGGGGATGATGCTGCGCTATACCAGCGACGGCAGCGAGCCGACCGCGGCGAGCACGCCGGTGACGGGGCCGATCGCGGAGCGCGGCACGATCCGCGTCGCGGCCTTCGATCGGACCGGCAGGAGAGGGCCGGTCGCCAGCATCGAATCTCGCTTAGAGGCGTTCTCGTTTGCACCACAGCAGGAAGGCGATTGCCGCCATCGAAGGGCCAGTCCGTGATACAGTGCTGGCGCGCGGCATCGTGCGCGCGCACCATATGCAATCGTCAGTTCCTCCGTTCGTCACCGGATCGGCGCCTAACGCCCCCGCCTAGATAGTTCTAGCTGTAACTGATGCACACATAGAGCCCTGTTCCGACAGGGCTTTATATTTTGAATATAGATTCGGGATTCCCCATGGAAATTAAGGTCAACTTCCTCGACAAGCTGCGTCTTGAAGCCAAATTCGACGACTTCACGGTCATTGCCGACCAGCCTATTCGCTACAAAGGCGACGGTTCGGCGCCCGGTCCCTTCGATTATTTCCTGGCTTCGTCGGCCTTGTGCGCGGCTTACTTCGTGAAGTTGTACTGCAATACGCGCGATATCCCGACGGAAAATATCCGCCTCTCGCAAAACAACATCGTCGACCCGGAAAACCGCTACAAGCAGATCTTCAAGATCCAGGTCGAGCTGCCAACGGATATCTCCGACAAGGACCGCCAGGGCATCCTGCGCTCGATCGAGCGCTGCACCGTGAAGAAAGTGGTGCAGGAAGGACCCGAGTTCGTCATCGAAGAGGTGGACAACCTGGACGCGGATGCGCAGGCCTTGCTGACCTTGCAGCCGGGCGCAGAATCGCGCACCTATATTCCAGGCAAGGACTTGCCGCTGGAACAAACCATCGCCAACATGTCCAGCATGCTGGCGAGCTGGGGCATCAAGATCGAGATCGCTTCGTGGCGCAATATCGTTCCCAACGTGTGGTCGTTGCATATCCGCGATGCGCATTCGCCGATGTGCTTCACCAACGGCAAGGGTTCGACCAAGGAAAGCGCGCTGGCATCGGCCCTGGGCGAGTACATCGAGCGCCTGAATTGCAACCACTTCTATGCCGGCGCGTTCTGGGGCGAGGATATCGCCAATGCGGACTTTGTCCATTACCCGAACGAGCGCTGGTTCCAGCCCGGTCCCGACGATGCGCTGCCGGCCGGTATCCTCGACGAGTATTGCGTGGAAATCTACGATCCGGATGGCGAACTGCGCGCTTCGCACCTGATCGACACCAACTCCGGCAATGTGGAGCGCGGCATCGTTTCGCTTCCCTTCGTGCGCCACTCGGATGGCGAGGTGGTGTATTTCCCGTCCAACCTTGTCGAAAACCTGTACGCCAGTAACGGCATGAGCGCCGGTAACACGCTGGCCGAGGCCCAGGTGCAGTGCTTGTCGGAGATTTTCGAGCGCGCGGTCAAGCGCGAGATCCTGGAGGGCGAACTGGCCTTGCCGGACGTGCCGCAGGAGGTGCTGGAAAAGTACCCCCGCATTGTGGCCGGCATCAAGGGGCTGGAAGAGCAGGGCTTCCCGGTATTGGTCAAGGACGCCTCGCTGGGCGGGACGTATCCAGTGATGTGCGTCACGCTGATGAACCCGCGCACCGGCGGTGTCTTCGCCTCGTTCGGCGCGCACCCGAGTTTCGAAGTGGCGCTGGAGCGCAGCCTGACCGAATTGCTGCAGGGACGTAGTTTCGAGGGCTTGAACGACCTGCCGCCGCCCACCTTCGCCAGCCATGCCGTGACCGAGCCGAATAATTTCGTCGAGCACTTTATCGATTCGAGCGGCGTGGTGTCGTGGCGCTTCTTCAGCGCCAAGGCGGATGCCGAGTTCGTCGAGTGGGATTTCAGCGCCGAGGGCAAGAATTCCAATGCCGAGGAAGCCGCGACCCTGCTCGGCATTCTCGAAGACATGGGCAAGCAGGTCTACATGGCGGAGTACGACCAGCTCGGTTCGGTCGCCTGCCGGATCCTGGTGCCGGGGTATTCCGAAATCTATCCGGTGGAAGACCTGGTCTGGGATAACACCAACAAGTCGCTGCTGTTCCGCGAAGACATCCTCAACCTGCATCGCCTGGACGAGGACAGCCTGGAGGCGCTGCTCGATCGCCTGGAAAACAATGAGTTGGACGAGTACTCCGACATCGCCACCCTGATCGGCATTGAGTTCGACGAAAACACCGATTGGGGTCAGCTGACGGTGCTCGAGCTGAAACTGCTGATCAACCTCGCCCTGCAGGAGTTCGAGGCGGCCCACGAGCTGGTCGGCGCTTTCCTCCAGTACAACGATAATACCGTCGAGCGCCGTCTGTTCTACCAGGCGATGGATGCGGTGCTGTCGGTCGTGCTCGACGACGAGCTGGAACTGGACGACTATGTGGTCAATTTCCGCCGCATGTATGGCAATCCGCGCATGGATGCGGTGCTGGGCTCGGTGGACGGCAGCGTGCGCTTCCACGGCTTGACCCCGACCAGCATGAAGCTGGAAGGCCTCGACCGGCACCACCGTCTGATCGACAGCTACCGGAAGCTGCACAAGGTACGGGCCGCATTCGCAGCCACCTCCCGTCGGGAGAAGTAAGGCCAGCGCGGCGGCAGCGCAAGCGCTGCCGCCCGCACCGCATTCACGGCTGACGCGGGAGCCGCGGTGCGCGCACGATGACGACGGCCATCGTCGCGCCGCTCGCCACGTTGCGCGCCACTGGAACCGACGGCTTTGCCTTGGCTTCCGGCAGGCTGTCGAGCGCGAACTTGCCGGCTCCCAGGGTGGCGAGCGTGACGACGAAAATGGCTTCCATGTGCTTGTGGATGTTCATGATGTTCCCCTTCATTGGCTGGTTTCGGAAAGTGCGGAGCGACTTATTGGCCCACGACGTCCGTACAGCATTTGGCGTGCCAGCTTCGCCCGGAATGCGGCTCGCCAGAGGGAAAAAGGGGATTGATCGACGTCTCGGCCCTCGCTGCAAAGTCGGGAGAGAGGCAACACCCCCGCCGCCCAGTGTCGGTTCCCACCCAACACCCTTATCGCCGTACCTCCGCCAGTGAAAAACCGCGGCCCCGGTTGCGGCCTTCGTTCATCGCGAATTCATAGCGCTGGCACATTCCATGCATTGCTAGGAGCGAGCGCCTCTCACCAGCTCACCCACCCAAACCCACATTGAGGAGCAATATCATGGAAACCCTAGTCATCAAAGATCTCGCCATCACGGAGCGCGGCCAGCGCGGCGCCGCCCGTTCGCTGTCGCGCAAGGAAATGAAGCTGGTTCAAGGCGGACGCGCCATCTCGGTCCTCGTCGACGGCCGCCCCGGCGGCGTGGTCGACGACTTCCAGCTGCAGATGGCGATCTTCAAGGGCGACATCGGCGTCCGGGTGGTCTGAGGCGGCTTAGCAGGCATTCACACCACGGGGAAGCCGGCGGTCCACCGCGGGCTTCCCACCGGCATACCAACAATTTCCACGCGCCGGCAGCGGCGGCATTGTATTTCGCCGATCGAGCTGCTAAAACTGAAAGGTGACGCCGTTGGTCGCTGCTTGCCAAGCGGGCTTACGCTCGGGGCAATCGTCGAGCGATCCCGGCTGTCTTTCCGTGCGACGCGAGGACCTCGAGGAGACGTCATGGCAGGAATCGTGCGTATCGACGACGAAGTGATCGATACCGACTACTTCATCAGGACATTGAAGCTCACCGGCCAGTTCGAAGGCCTGGTCGAACAGCTGGTGCGCGAGAAGCTGACCGTGCGCGCCGCGAAAAAGGCCGGGCTGGCCCTGGCGCCGGACGACATCCAGGAGCGCGCCGACCAGTTCCGCCGCATCCAGGGGCTGCACCGCGCGGCCGACATGAACAACTACCTCGACGCCCTCGGCGTCAGCCTGGACGAATTCGAGGACTTCATCACCGAAGGCCTGTACCACGAGCGCATGATGGCCCAGGTGTGCAGCGAGCAGGCCGTCGAACAATATTTCAAGCTGAACTCCCCCAAGTTCGACAGCGTCGAAGTCAGCCACATCGTGGTCGACTCCGAGGGCAAGGCCAAGGAGATGATGTCGGTGCTGGAAGAAGACCCCGACAGCTTCGCGGAGATGGTGCGCGAGTATGGCGTCGGCAACGCGCGCGAGAACGACGGCGTGATCGGCAAGGTCTTGCGCGGCTCGCTGCCGGCCCACATCGAGGCGCGCGTGTTCAACGCCGCCGTCGGCGAACTGCTGGGGCCGTTTCCCTCGCAGGACCGGGAACTGTACGAAATCTATATGGTCAACGCAAAACACCCCGCGGCCCTGGACGAGGACACCGCGGTCGAAGTGCGCCGCCTGCTGCGTGAGGAGTGGCTGGTGGCAAGGGCGCAGGAGCACATTATCGAGGCTTGTTCCACGCGCTGAACCGGCTGGATGCCGCACGTCCCGCCGGCCAGGCGCACCACGCAATTGACGGGGACTCCCGGCAGGCACAAACATGGAATCCATTGCGCCCCAACAGCAATCCTCCGCGGAGTTCCTGTCGACGGTCGAGATCCTGTCCGTCTTCAAGCCTGAGGAGCTGGAGCAGCTTGCCGCCGCGATCGAAACACGGTCCTATGCCTTCGGCGACACCATCTGCAAGGCCGGCGATCCGGCCGACGGGCTGTACATCATCAAGTCCGGCTCGGTGCGCGTGTTCACCGAAGAGCACGGCAAGGAAATCAGCATGGGGGTGCGCAAGGCGGGCGAGGTCTTCGCCGAGATCGCCATGCTGCGCAGCAGCCGCCACGAGATGTCGGCGCGCGCCGCCCTGAAGACCGAGCTGTGGTTCATCCCGCGCACCGCGATCGAGCTGGTGGTCGCGCGCGATCCGGCCGCCCTCGACTTCATCAACAAGGCGGTGGCGATCAGCTCGGCCGGCGGGCTGGTCGCGCGCCTGTTCGACCTGCGCGGGAAAGTAAGCAAGCCGGAGCTCGACGAGTTCGTGCACAGCGTCGGCGTCAAGCGCGTCGCCGCCGGCAAGGAAATCCTCAAGCAGGGCGCGCGCGACGAGCGCCGCCTCTATGTGGTGCGCCAGGGCGAGGTGCGGGTCGTGGTCGAGGACGCCAACGACGAGTACGTGCTGGCAACCCTGGGGCCGGGCGAGATCTTCGGCGAAAAGGCGTGTTTGATGCGCCAGGAACAGCCGGCCTCGGTGGTGGCCGGGTCCGAGGCGACCCTGCTGGTGATCCCGGAAAAGTCCGCCCATTTCATCCTCGAACGCAACGCCCGTTTCCGCGAGGTGATCGAGGACCGCGTCCGTTTCTTCGAGCGCGAACTGCATCGCCAGAAGAAGCTGGCCGAGCGCCGCAAGCGTCCCGTCGTGCTCGACCTGGCTTCTCAACCGAAGTCCGGCGAAAAAGTGATCAAGCGCTTCGCCTGGGTCGAGCAGGCCGAGGAGATGGACTGCGGCGCCGCCTGCCTGGCGATGCTGTGCCGCCACTACGGCATCAACATGACGCTGGGTAAGCTGCGCGAACTGGCCAATGTCACCGCGCAAGGCGCGACCCTGGACAGCCTGGCCAGGGCCGGCGAGGCCCTCGGCTTCGGCACCCGTGGCGTGCAATGCACCTACGACGCGCTGCTCGGCTTCGAGCTCCCTTTCATCGTGCACTGGGAGGGCTACCACTACGTGGTGGTCTACGGCGTGTCGCGGGAGCAGGTATGGGTAGCGGACCCGGCCGTAGGCTTCCGCAAGATGAGCGTCGAGGAATTCGAGCGCGGCTGGAGCGGCACCTGCCTGGTGTTCACGCCGGGCCAGCAGATGGTCCACATGGAGGCGGCCCGTTCTCCCTGGCTGCGTTTCGTCGGCTACCTGCAGCCCTTCCGCAAGATCCTGCTGCACCTGTTCCTGGCCACCTTCGTGATCCAGATGCTGGGCATCGTCCCGCCCATCATCATCCAGAACATCCTCGACGGGGTGCTGGTGCACCAGAACATCGGGCTGCTGCACCTGCTGATCCTGGGCCTGGTCATCGCCACCGCCTTCAGCCAGATCATGACGACGGTGCGCGCCTACCTGTCCAACTACATGGTGCGCAACCTCGACTTCTCGATGATGGCGCAGTTCTTCAAGCACACGATGTCCTTGCCTTATTCCTTCTTCGCCAAGCGCAAGACGGGCGACATCCTCGCGCGCTTTTCCGAGAACCAGACCATCCGCGCCTTCCTCACCGAATCGACGGTGACGACCCTGCTCAACCTCCTGATGGTCTTCATCTACTTCACGATCCTGTTCTTCTACAACGTGAAGCTGACCCTGCTCCTGATCGCCTTCGTGATCCCCATCATCGCGCTGACCGTCGTGGCCACGCCGCGGGTCAAGGAGTATGCGCGCGAAGTCTTCGCCGCGTCCACCGACGCCCAGTCCTTCCTGATGGAAGCGCTGGGCGGCATCGAGACCATCAAGGGCATGGGCAGCGAGCGCCCGGTGCGCCTGAAGTGGGAAAAGAAATACGTCAAGGCCCTGGAGACGCAGTACCGCGCACAGTCCTTCAACATCCTGGTCGGGCTGGCGAGCCAGCTGCTCAACGCCGCCACCACCATCGTGATCCTGTGGGTGGGCGCCACCCTGGTGCTGAGCCGGGAACTGACCATCGGCCAGCTGATGGCCTTCAATGCCCTGATGGCCAGCGTGCTGGGGCCGCTGATGGGCCTGGTCGGGCTGTGGAGCCGCATGGCGGACGCCACCGTCGCCATGGAGCGCCTGGGCGACGTGCTCGACATCGAGCCCGAGCAGAAACCGGCCGACCTCGGCTCGCGCGTGGTCCTCCCCGACCTGCAGGGCGAGCTCAAGCTCGATCGCATGTATTTCCGCTACGGCGCCGACGACGCGCCCTATGTGCTCGAAGACATCAGCATCGACATCAAGCCGGGCGAGCTGGTGGCCATCGTCGGGCGCAGCGGCTCCGGCAAGACCACCCTGGCCAAGCTGCTGGTGGGCTTTTACCCGCCCAGCGAGGGCAAGCTCTTCGTGGACGGCTACGACATGGCCGTGATCGACAAGGACTACTACCGCGCCCAGGTCGGCTATGTGATGCAGACCAACCTGCTGTTCTCCGGCACGATTGCGGAAAACATCGCCAGCGGCGACGAGAGCCCGGACCGGCGCCGCATCGAGGAAGTGGCGAAGATGGCCGACGCGCATGCCTTCATCAGCAAGATGCCGCTGGGCTACGAGCAAGTCGTCGGCGAGCGCGGCCTGGGTTTGTCCGGCGGGCAGGTGCAGCGCCTTTGCATCGCCCGCGCCCTTTACCACGACCCGCGCCTGCTGGTCTTCGACGAAGCGACCTCGGCCCTCGACACCCAGTCCGAAAGCAATATCATGGCGAACATGGAGGCGATCCTGGCGGGCCGCACGGCCGTCATCATCGCCCACCGCCTCAGCACCATCATGCGGGCCGACAAGATCGTGGTGCTCTACGAAGGGAAGGTCGTCGAGCAAGGCCGCCACGAAGAGCTCCTGGCGCGGCGCGGCATGTACTACGAGCTGGTGCAGAAGCAGCTGGGTGCGGCATGAAACTGTTCAATCCGGGAGGGGAGCGCGGCTCAGCGATGTCGTATGCCGGCCTGCTGGAAAAGATCGAGATCATGCGCTCGACCTTGCGCTGGGCCACCAGGATCGAACGCCCCGATATCGAGAAGCTGCTGCGCCAGGCCAATACCTTGCGCGACGAGGTCATGCAGCTCTCGCACAAGGAGCGCTTCGTGCAGGCCGTCAGCAAAGGGACGGGGGACGGCGAAGCGGCCGAAGCGCCGGCCGAGTTGTCGACCGGCGAACGCCGCCAGGCGCTGCTGGCGCGCAGCTTCGTGTTCGAGGGCACCTTCGGCGACAATCCCAAGCTGCTCGACGCGCTCGAGATCGCCGAGAAAGCCGCCCCCACCGACCTGCCGGTGCTGGTGGACGGCGAAAGCGGGACCGGCAAGGAGCTGATGGCCAAGGTGATCCACGCCAATGGTTCGCGCGCCGACAAGCCGTATATCTCCGTCAACTGCGGCGCGATCCCCGACAGCCTGCTCGAATCGGAACTGTTCGGCCACAAGAAGGGCGCCTTCACCGGCGCCGCCAACGACCGCAAGGGCAAGTTCGAAAGCGCCCACAAGGGCACGATCTTCCTGGACGAGATCGGCGAGCTGCCGCTGCCGGGACAGGTCAAGCTGCTGCGGGTGCTGCAATCGCACGAAATCCAGCGCGTCGGCTCGGACGAGACCATCGCCGTCGATGCGCGCATCGTGGCCGCCACCAACAAGAACCTGCGCAAGCTGATCGAGCAGGGGAGCTTCCGCGAAGACCTGTTCTACCGGCTGAGCGTGATCCACGTGACCCTGCCGCCGCTGCGCGACCGCAAGGACGAGATTCCCTTGCTGATCGCCTATTACGGCGACGAAGCCGCCGAGGCGCTCAAGCGGCGGCCGGTGGCGCTGACGCCGCGCCTGCGCAGCTTCCTGCTGCGCTATTCCTATCCCGGCAATATTCGCGAACTGCGCAATCTGCTCTACCGCTTATCCTGCCTGGCCGGGGAAACGGCCGACCTGGCGCACCTGCCGGAGGACATCCGTCCCAGCGTGGCCCGCCCAAGCGCGGCGCCAGGCGTACCCGCGGCCGGGATCTCGCTGGCCGAGGCGAAGCGTGCCGCCAGCGACGAGGCGGAACGCGATTGCCTGGAGCGCGGCCTGCAGGAGGTGGGAGGCACGGTGGCGGAGCTCGCCCGGCGCTGGGACATGAACCGTTCGCACCTGCAGATCCTGCTGAAGAAGCACGGCCTGCACTCAAAGGATTTCCGCAAGGGGTCCTGAAGCCCGGCTCACAGGGCGGGGTTGATGACGGTCCTGTCCGCCGACAAGTCCTCGGCCCGCACCACGACGGCGGTGACGTTGTCGCGTCCGCCGTTGGCCAGGGCCATCGCGATCAGCTCCTGGGCCGCGCGCTCGCAGTCAGCATTCGCCAGGACCGTCGCGATGGATTGCTCGTCGACAGGGTTGCTGAGGCCATCGCTGCAGAGCAGGAACACGTCCCCGTCGCGCACCGCCAGCGGGGCGACATCGATCTCGATCGTATCGGAGGCGCCGATCGCGCGCGTGATCATGTTGGAGCCGACCGCGGCGGCGGCGGCATCCGCGCCGCGCGCCCTGAGCTCCTCGGCCTGGCTGTGGTCGCGGGTCAGCTGCTGCAGGCGGCCCTGGCGGTACAGGTAGATGCGGCTGTCGCCCGCCCAGAGGCTGGCCGTGTCCCGCCCGCAAGCGAGCAGGGCGACCACGGTGCTGCCGATGACGGGAACGTGGCGTTCGTGCGCGCTGCTGCGCAAGGCCTGGTTCACATGGCTCAGGCTGGCGCGGGCGGAGGCAATGAAATCCGCCATGTCGAGGGGAGGGGGCAAGGCGGCGAGCGCATCCACGACGGCGCGGCTGGCCAGGTCGCCGAAAGCGTGTCCGCCCATGCCGTCCGCGACCGCCCACAGTCCGCGCTCGGGCTGAACGAGGTAGGCATCCTCGTTGCGGCTGCGGACCGGGCCGACGTCCGTGCGCGCGGCAGAGGTCCAGTGGAAGGCGCTGTCGCAGCTCATCGCATCGCCGGTTTTCCTTTCCTCCGGGTCTAGCGCAGCGCGTTGTTCACGCTGCTTTCATCCACGACGACATCGAGCGTGGCGCCCGCGCCGGAATTGATCACCGACACCGTCTGGAACTGGTTGATCATCTGGTCGGCGAAATTGTTGATCTGGTAGAAGTTGATGACAGGGGCCTGGGAGGGCAAGCGGTCCACGAAAGGCCTGATCCAGCCGAATACCCAGGGAGCGCCGGCGCCGCGAATGGCCGACATCGCTTCGCGGTCCAGCGGCGTGCTGACGGGAAGGTCCTTGATGGTAATGCTAGCCATGGTGCATCTCCGTGAGAGGGAGGGAGACAGGAGGCCTGTCTCCCCAGTGTAGACCAAGAATGCGCGGTCGTCCGGGCCTTTTTTGCGCTCAGCGCTGGACGATCTTGTTTTCGCCGTCTTGCGACACGTGGCTGTTCACGTGCACGCCGCCCACGAAGGCCGAACCGTTGGCGGTGGCGGTCAGGACTTCCTGCGCCTGGCCCAGGTTCTGGACCGCGGTGATCGAGGAGTCGTGGCGCGGTGCATAAACCAGGTCGCCCAACTGGTAGGAAGGCGAACCCATCTTCCAGCCGCCGCGCACGGCGGCAAGGGTCGGACGGTCGAGGTGTTCGTTGCGCGAGAGGTCGCTGATGATCAAGGTTTTCATGTGCTGCTCCTGAATGAATGGATGGGGATGAGGGTGTCTGGCTTAGAATACGGCCTGGTTGCGGGCCCACAGCGAGGCGTCCAGGTCGATGTCCGGGCCCTTGAAGCCGGCGCCGATCACGCCATTGTTGTTGAGCACGTTGATGCCGATTTGCTGGAACTGGCCGATCTGCTGGTTCACGTTGACATTGACGTTCACGTCCTTGCCGAAGGCATGGCCGCCCCGGACGGACGACATGGCCTGGTGGTCGAGGGGGGCGCTGTGCGCCAGGTCTTGGATTGCGATGGACGACATGGTGTTCTCCTGAATGAATGATGGTGGGACGCTGCGCGGTGGATTGAAGCACCGCGCAGCGGCGGCGATGCCTAGCCGATGATCTTGTTCTGGCCGTTCTGATCCACGTGGCTGTTCACGTGCACGCCCTTGACGAAGGCCGAATCGTTGGCGGTGGCGGTCAGGACGCTCTGGTCCTGGAACAGGTTCTGGGTGGCGGTGATCGACGAATCAACGTTCGGCGCATAGGTCAGGTCGCCCAGCTTGTATTGCGGCGC